>CAZQLV010000045.1:0-6722 GCA_964594385.1 uncultured Gammaproteobacteria bacterium
GTTTGGGCGGTAGTATGAATGCCAATATTATCAAAAAAACAGCTTTGCAAATGAGCCGAGAAAAAGCGCATGTTGATGTGATTGGTATCGGAAAAAAAGGTGCGGATTTTGCCAAAAAGATGGGTTATAACCTCACGGCTGCATTTACTAACATGACTGACACTCCAAATTTTGATGACGCCTTGCCAATTGCCAAAATGGTAATAGAGGCCTACGAAAAAAAATCGTATGACAAAGTAATTGTCGCTTATACCGATTTTAAATCGGCACTGGTGCAAACTGCCAAATTAAAACAAGTGCTCCCAGTTTCCGAAAAAGATTTAGAAGAAACGTTAACTGATTTAAAAAATTTGTCGCCTGAAGCAGATAGCGCTAAAACAAATTTAACTGATTATTTATTTGAACCAAACAGACTAGATGTTTTAAAAATTATTTTACCACGACTCGTTGAAACTCAAATTTATCAAACTATGCTTGAGTCCGCAGCCAGCGAACACAGTAGTCGTATGGTGGCCATGAAAAATGCCAGTGAAGCGGCCAAAGATATGATTAGCGAACTAAATTTAACATTTAATAAAGCCAGACAAGCGGGCATTACCCAAGAAATTGCCGAAATTGCGGGTGGAGCGGCGGCGCTAGAATAAATTTACTAACAAACAAATTCATTAATCAACAATACTATGAGTGCAGAAAATAAAGGCAAAATTTCCCAAATCATCGGCGTGGTAGTGGATGTACATTTCCCAGAAAATTTACCGGCTATCCACAATGCGTTGGAAACCAAAACACCAAATGGTGATGTGTTGACTTTGGAAGTGCAGCAACATTTGGGTTCCAATACTGTTCGCACAATCGCGATGAATACTACCGATGGCTTGCAGCGTGATACCGAAGTAACTGATACTGGTCGGCCAATTTCTGTGCCCGTTGGTCCAGCGACACTTGGTAGAATGTTTAATGTGACAGGAGTTGTAATTGATGGCTTGGGCGAAGTAAAATCAACCAAACTCTATCCGATTCACCGTTTAGCGCCAACATTCAAACAACAATCTACAAAGTCAGAAGTTTTGGAAACCGGTATTAAAGTTATAGACCTCATCTGTCCGTTCTTAAAAGGTGGTAAGATCGGTTTGTTTGGTGGCGCGGGTGTAGGCAAGACTGTTGTTATTCAAGAACTTATCCGCAACATCGCGCAAGAACATAGTGGTTATTCTGTTTTTGCCGGTGTAGGAGAAAGAAGTCGTGAAGGTAATGATTTGTATAGAGAAATGAAAGAATCCGGTGTGCTTGATAAAACTGCCCTAGTTTTCGGCCAAATGAACGAACCGCCCGGTGCTCGCGCTCGCGTAGCTCTTACCGCACTATCAATGGCTGAATATTTCCGCGATGAAGAAGGGAAAGATTTATTGCTTTTTGTGGATAATATCTTCCGCTTTACTCAAGCTGGTTCCGAAGTATCCGCGCTGCTTGGTCGTATGCCTTCAGCTGTAGGTTATCAACCAACACTCGCTACTGAAATGGGTGCGTTGCAAGAACGCATCACCAGTACCGAAAAAGGTTCTATCACTTCTGTGCAAGCAGTATATGTGCCAGCCGACGACCTTACTGACCCAGCTCCAGCCACAACCTTTGCCCACTTAGACTCTACAGTTGTGCTTAATCGCTCTCTTTCCGAACTTGGTATTTATCCGGCTGTAGATCCGCTCGATTCTAACTCGACAATTTTGGATCCGTTAGTTGTGGGCGAAGAACATTACCGCACTGCCCGTGAAGTTCAGAGAATGTTGCAAAAGTATAAAGACTTACAAGATACAATTGCAATTTTGGGTATGGAAGAATTATCTGATGAAGATAAATTAACTGTAACTCGCGCTCGTAAATTACAAAAATTCTTGTCTCAACCGTTCTTTGTAGCCGAAACATTTACCGGCACTGAAGGAAAATATGTAAAACTTGCCGACACTATTCGTGGATTTAGAGAAATATTAGATGGTAAACATGATGACAAATCCGAGCAGGCTTTTTATATGAAGGGGAGTATTGATGAAGTTAAATAGCAACGCCTACCAAATTATTGGCAGGCGCAAAAAAAAGTACTATAAGATACTCTGACTACATCTACATGTAGGGAGAAAAGGACATAACACGAAGTGTATCGTAAAGGAAAAGAGAGAACCTAGGGACAACTTCACCAAGAAGGTTCCTGACAGCACTATCGTTTTTATCTACTGAGTCCATTTTTCTAACAGTAGAAAGTGCATATGTTAGACGATCAAGAACCTTCATTGTTGCATCAACGGGCACTAATCTAGCACAGAGGAATTCCCCTTGACTGTTAAATGCGTGAATAAGAAGTAACCATTTTCTTTCCTCCCACAGTTCGTCTTCCATAAAAACTTTTCCTCCTAAAAAGGAGGGTACATAAAAATAAACCTTATGTCAACAATTCTAAAATTTAAAATCGTCACACCCGAAAAAACAATTTACGAGAACGAAATTTTTCAAGTGACTATTCCTACAATGGATGGCGAGATTACGGTACTTCCAAATCATATACCTCTTATTTCAATTCTTAAAGCCGGCGAATTAAAATTAAAAGATAAAGATGGTGAACACCAAATGGCAGTCTCCGGTGGTTTTTTAGAAGTACGAGGAAAGAATGAAATTATAATTTTAGCAGATCACGCCGAAAGAGCGGGGGAGATAGATATAGATAAAGCCGAGGAAGCGAAGAGAAGAGCCGAAGAACAAATGTCAAAACTTAAAGACGCACAAGATGTGGATTATGCCAGATTACAAGCTGTGATAGATAGAGAATTAAACAAATTAAAAGTAGCAAAGAAGTACAAAAATTTACCAATGAATAAATAAATTATCTTGATTGACAAACAAAAATAAATAGTGTATAAATTGGATATAATTTAGTCGTTCTAAACGACTGCTAAATCATAAAACTATTTTTTAGAAGCGAAGCTTGTAATTTCGTCAGGCTTCGTAAATAAGAAAACCACTTTTCTTATTTAACTCAACCTTAGAAATTATGGAAAAATGTCAAAAATGCAAATCAATCCTTGAAGAAATGAGCGATTCTTGTTTATGTGATGAAAGTCTTTGTGTGCGCTGTTGCGGCTGCGATGATACTTGCGGTTGTGAGTGTGTTGATAAAGCCAACTCTTAATATTTTCTAACCGTCTTAATCCTGTAAAACTGGCCAACATTGTAACAATTTGGCTATTTTTACGTCTTCTATAGTATACTAACCAAACCGGTTAGATTATTTGTTTATGGAAAAATATACTAAAGAAACCATCAAAATATATTATCAACACATCAGAAATTACAAAATTTCTGCTTTTGTTATGGTAATTTCCATTATAATTGGTTCCGTGGTTAATGCCGTTACTCCTTTATACTTTAGAGATTTTTTTAATATTCTTGCTCGTTCCGGTAGCGAAGCAGAATTAGTGCATATTTTAATGGCGGTAGCTTTAATGGAAGCCATCCAGTGGGTTAGTTGGCGCATATCTATTTTTACTAACTCCTACTTTCAATCAAAAATTATAGCCGACTTGAACGAAACATGCTTTAAATATTTACACAAACACTCTTTTAATTTTTTTAATAATAATTTTATTGGCTCGTTGGTAAAAAAAGCAAATCGTTTTAGCCGCTCCTTTGAAAGCATGGCTGATAGATTTGTTTTTAGTTTGTTACCATTAATTTTTAATATCATTGTTATTTTAATTGTTCTGTTCACTAAAAATATTTATTTAGGGGGTGGTTTACTAGCCTGGATGTTAGTCTTTATGCTAATTAACTGGATTTTTACCACCTATAAACTAAAATACGATTTTGCGCGCAGTGAAGCGGAGACTAAAGCGAGCGGTTATTTTGCCGATAGTATTACTAACAATGTTAATGTAAAATTTTTTCGAGGTTATAATAAAGAAACAAGAGAATACGGTGCTTTAAATGAACGTGCCCAAAAATTAAGGCTGTTTACCTGGAATATGGGAAGCATTTTTGAAGCTGTTCAAGGGGCGCTTGTCATATTTTTAGAAATCGGGATTTTTTATATTAGCATCAAGTTATGGAAACAAGGACTGATGACTATTGGTGATTTTACTCTCATTCAGTCCTATTTTCTGATCATTATTATGAAAATCTGGGATTTTGCCAGAATTATTCAGCATTTCTATGAAGATTTAGCTGATGCAAAAGAAATGACGGAAATTCTGGTTTTGCCAAATGAAATTACAGATACTATCAATGCTAAACCGCTCACCGTAAAAAATGGAACGGTTGAATTTAAAAATGTTACATTTAATTATAACGAAACGAGAACTGTTATAGACAATTTTAATTTAACTATTAATCCTAAAGAAAAAGTTGCCTTGGTTGGTCCGTCCGGATCTGGAAAAAGCACGATTATAAAATTATTAATGCGATCTTATGAAGTCACTGCGGGAGAAATTTTGATTGATGATCAGAATATCTCTAAAATAAAATTAGATAGTTTATGGAAAAATATTGGTTTGGTGCCGCAAGATCCGATTTTATTTCATCGCAGTCTGATGGAGAATATTCGCTATGGCAAACAGAATGCTAGTGACGAAGAGGTAATACAGGCTTCAAAGTTGGCCCGCTGCCATGAATTTATTAGCGGTTTACCCGAGGGGTACAAAACTTTTGTAGGGGAGCGCGGTTTAAAATTATCCGGCGGAGAACGCCAACGTGTTGCGATAGCTCGGGCAATTTTGCATAACTCGCCGATTTTAATTTTGGATGAAGCGACTTCTAGTTTGGATTCAGAATCAGAACAACTGATCCAAAAAGCCTTAGATGTCTTGATTAAGGATAAAACGGTGATCGTAATTGCGCATAGACTATCTACCATTATGAAAATGGATAGAATTTTAGTAGTTAAAGACGGGCATATTATTGAAAACGGTTCTCACAAGGAGCTATTGCAGCAGAAAAATGGACTTTACAAAAAACTTTGGGAAGTGCAGGCGGGCGGATTTATTGCTTAAATTTACACATTGCCAAACAGGCAAATTTTGGTATACTAAGGGCAGCCGAACAGGCTGTTTTATTATATAAATATGTCCGAATATAAGCTCAATTCAGCTCAAAAAGAAGCGGTGGAGTATCTTTCCGGCCCGCTTATTATCGTTGCCGGAGCTGGTACTGGTAAAACCACCGTTATTACCCAAAAAATCTTGCATATTCTCAAAAATAAATTGGCGACTACAGCCGAAATTTTGGCATTAACATTTACCGAAAAAGCCGCGGCCGAAATGCTAGAGCGAGTAGATGAACAAATGGATGTTGGCTATGTTGAACTGCAAATTTCTACGTTCCATTCTTTTTGTCAAAAAGTTTTAGAAGAGTATGGGTTGGATATTGGTATAAGCAATAAATTTAAACTACTTACCGAAGTAGACGCCTGGCTGCTAATGCGGAAAAATTTAGATAAATTTAATTTGGATTATTACAGGCCAATGGGTAATCCGGGCAGTCATGTCCATAGTCTGATTTCTCATTTTCAAAAATGCAAAGACGAACTGATTACGCCGCAACAGTATTTGGATTATGCCGAAAATTTACAAGCCGATACCGACAATGCCGAGATTGAAGACAAAACGAGGATTGCCGAAGTCGCCAATGCCTACCATGTTTATAATCAGCTGCTTCTGGATAATAATTATTTGGATTTTGCTGATTTAATTTTTTATACAATCAAGCTGCTTAAAGAACGTCCCGCCATTTTAAAATTATTACAAAAAAGATTTAAATATATTTTGGTCGATGAATTTCAGGATGTAAACTGGGCGCAATACCAACTGGTGCAGATGCTAGCGGGAAACGGCGCGCAACTTACGGTAGTAGGAGACGACGACCAAAGTATTTACGCCTTTAGAGGCGCCAGTGTTTCTAATATTTTAAGATTTAAAGATGACTTTCCTCAGGCTAAAGAAATTGTTTTGAACGAAAATTATCGTTCTCGCCAAGAAATTTTGGATTATGCGTATAAATTAATTCAAAATAATAATCCGGACAGATTGGAAATAAAACTTAAGTTAGATAAAAAATTAATTAATACTATCAACAAAGATAAGGGTGTTGTCGCTCATATACATAGTTCTACGCTCGACCAAGAAGTAAAGTCAGTAATAGAGGAAATTAAAAAAATAAAAGAAACAAACAAAGACTGTGTCTGGGACGATTTTGCGATTCTGGTGCGAGCCAACAGCCACAGCGAACCGTTTATTTCGGCTTTGGAAAAAGAGGGGATACCCTACGAATTTTTGGCTGCATCTGGCCTATATCGTCAGCCCCTTGTTTTAGACTGCATCAATTTCTTTAAGTTGCTAGATAATTATCGCGAATCCAGCGCCATCTACCGGCTGTTGCTTATGCCAGTTTGGAAAATAGATGACCACGATCTGCAAAAATTAACTTTTAACGCTAAAAAGAAAAGTGTTTCTTTTTACGAAGGTTTAAAACGGGCGGTAGAATTTGGCTTATCTCCGAGCGGTGTAGCTTCGGCAGACAAACTTCTTTCTGTAATTCATACCGGTATCCAAAATGCCAAGAAAGAAAAACCAACCACTACACTATTTCATTTTTTACAAGACAGTGGTTTGTTAGAATTTTTAGCTAAAGAAGAATTAAAACAAAATAGAGAAGTAATCAGGCAAATTTATCAACTTAAAGAA
>CAZQLV010000046.1:0-6716 GCA_964594385.1 uncultured Gammaproteobacteria bacterium
TAGACACAAATAATATCTTTGCCTTTTTGGTTGATAATGGCGTCGATTGCCACCGCAGTTTTGCCAGTCTGACGATCACCGATAATAAGTTCGCGCTGGCCACGACCAATCGGAATAAGTGCGTCAATCGCTTTAATACCGGTTTGTAGAGGCTGAGTTACCGGCTCTCTAGTCATTACCCCTGGAGCAACTTTTTCAATTGGCGCAAATTTACCAGTTTTAATTTCTTTTCCACCATCGATGGCTTGGCCAAGTGGGTTTACTACTCTACCAACAAGTTCATCGCCAACTGGCACAGACAAAATACGGTTTGTTCTCTTTACTGTATCCCCTTCTTTAATATGTTTATATTCACCTAGTAGCACGCAACCAACGGTTTCTTCTTCTAAGTTTAGAGCGAGACCATACGTAACGTCTTCGCCAGAACCAAATTCAAGCATTTCACTGGCCTGGCATTTGGTAAGCCCTGAAAGGCGCGCGATACCATCACCTACTTCGATCACTTTGCCAGTTTCTTCTTTTTCAGTTTCTTTTTGGAACAGAGATATATTTTTTCTGATTTCTTCAACAATGCTATTTGTGGACATACTATATTAATTAAGCTTGTAAAAATTGTTTTAATTTATTTAATTGTGTTTTCAAGCTGGCGTCATAAACCATATCATCTACTTTTATTTTTACTCCTCCTAATAAATCCTTATTTACCGTTTGACTAACTTCTGATGTTGCGCCAAATATTTTTTCAATTTTATTTAAAGTCTTTTCGTTTAATTTTTGCGCTGTTTCCACCTCTACTGTTTTTATACCGGATTGTTTTTTGGAATAACTAACAAATTCTTCAATTATATAATCTATTTTTTTCAGTTTATTATGTTTTTGCAAAATGACAAAAAATTGTTTAATTACTTCGGGCAGTTTATCTTTTGGCAGATCTTCGGTAATCTGATACAACGCTTTGGCAAATTGTAAATTGCTTTGCTTCCGCATATATTATTTCATTTCTTTTACCGCTTCTTCAATTATTTTATCATCTTCTTTTACATCAATTTTTGAACCCAAAATCTTTTCAGCTGCGGCTACAACCAGGCTAGCGGTCTGTTCTTTTATTTCAGCAATAGATTCATCACGTTCGGTTTTAATATTTTTTCGGGCAGCTTCCACTAATTGCTCTATATCTTTTTTAGTTTTTTCTTTGGCGGCTTCGGCAACCAGCACAGATTCTTGCTGAGCTTTTTCAATTATTTTATTGGCATCTACTTTGGCTTGATCTATTTTTTCTTGGTACTTACGCTCACTCATGCCTAAATTTGTTTCAATTTTTTTGGCGTTATCAATACTGTCATCAATCATTTTAGCTCTCTCGGCCATTTTTTTGGTGAGCGGTTTTAAAATTAAAAACCACAGAGTTAATGAAACCAGTGCAAAATTAATCAATTGGAAAACAAATAGAGTCCCATTTATACCTAAAGAAGCCAAAACGCCGGTGTCAGTGGCAGCTTCAGTTGTTTGATCTAGTGTTTGCGCGTAGGCAACATCTATAAAATTCATATTTTTTGATTTAAATAATCCAATTCCATTGGGCTTTTGCAAACCCAATGAGTTGAATTACTTTAAAGTGAAAACAACTACCAACGCGTAAATCGCGATGGCTTCGGCAAAAGCGGCGCCGAGCAACATTGGCACAAACAATTTGTCTGAAGCTTCCGGGTTGCGACCGATAGCTTCCATGGCCTTGGCTACCAGCAAACCGATAGCTATAGCCGGACCAAATCCGCCGATAGCCATAGTCAAGCCCTTTGCCAAGACGAGCACTGATTCATGATCCATATATTTACTCCCCAAGGGATCCCCCGGGACTTTCCGATCCCAACTAAATGGGATCAATTATTAATTAAATTTTAAATTAATGTTCGGTATGTGGTTTGGTGGTCATCACTGTCAGATATACCAATGTTAGCATCGTAAATACACTTGCCTGAATTAGCCCAACCAAAATCTCTAGCATCATAAATGGCGCCGGCAGAATAACGGCTGCGATACTACTAATAACCGAAATCAAAACCTCACCGGCAAAAATATTGCCAAACAATCTTAAAGATAGTGATAATACTTTGGCCATCTCACTGATAATCTCTATAACACCGACCACCAGTTCAACAATCGCGGTAAAAATAGCCACGGGCCCTTTGCGTAAACTTTTTACAAATGTACCGATTTGGATAAATTTATTTAAATGGGTAAAAATGCCGACGGTAAACAAACCAAACAGATGTGAAACTACTACCGAAACTACCGCCATGGCGACGGTTAGGTTTAAATCTGTATTAGCCGAGCGAAGCAAGGGTTCGCCACCAATAGTAATACTGCCGGTGCCGGGCAAGAGTCCCAGCCAGTTAGAAAGTAAAATGAAGAAAAAAATAGAACCAACAATCGGTAAAAATTGCATAGTTTTTTTGCGATCGCCGGTCACTTGATCAAAATAGACAAAAAGTTTTTCTAAAAAATATTCGATGAAGTTTTGAGTTTTGCCTGGTTTTAGTTTTATTCTGCTTCTTAAAAATAATCCCAAGATGAAAAAAATAGCCATTGCCAACCAAACATTAATCATTGTGTTGGTAATTGGAAACCCCGCGACATGAAATATAGTTTCCGGGGCCAGAGTTGGGATATGTAATTCGGACATAATTTTTTATTTTGACAATTCGTTCAATTTTTTGTATTCCGCGCCAAAACCTTTCGCTTGTTTGTATATAATTTTTGCCGAAATGGCAGCGGCTAGCACAAAGGCCCCAACAGTGTAGAACGGTGCAGAATTATATTTTTTATCAAAGTGTTGGCCGATTAAGACAAAGATTATAATCGGTATGGCAATCGAAGCCCCAAAACTGCCAATGATCTTAAAACCAAAAAGGTAGTAGTCTCGACTGGAAGATTTGGATGGTTTTGATTGTTCCATAAAAAACGGTAAAGAACGCGATTATTTTACCTATAAACACAAGGAAAGTCAAGGATTTTTAAAAATGGAGCTATTGACAAAATCTAGTTTTTAAGGTAAAGTGGCGCATCGTTATTTTAACGATGAGTTTAAATTTTTTGCCTGGGGAAAAGAATATATGAAATTTGTATTTTCTTTTACCCTGGCAAAGACCAACCGCTTGAGGGGAATGGAGTCAAGATTATGAAGACCAAGGCATCCATCCTGATTGGCATCGGATTGCTGTTCGGCAACACGACCTTCGCTACGGCCGATGCGCCACCGGCCGGCACCGGGACCTTTTCCCAGTGCCAGAATTACTGGCAGAAGTATCAATCCGCTCTGCATGACTACAACGATCAACTGCAAACCTGCTATGGCCTTAGCATCCCGGAGTGTGGTAACTTGCTCAACCAATTGTGGCACGAAAAGGAGAATGATTTGAAGTTGTATCGCTATTATAACTGCGTCTGGTGGGATAACCACCCCCAGCTGTCGCAGGCCTACAACGGCGTTGACCCCTACACCTTGGGCATGATTGGTAGGATCGCCACACCAATTATCGGCGTCTTCTCGCCGTACTATCCCTTCGGGCTCAACTAGTTCGCTCTGACCCTCACCCGTCGCGGACACCGCGACCAGGGCCCGCCACGACGACCTGCACGCCCCACGTGCAGGCTTTTTTATCTAAAATTAGCCAAAATACACCCTACCCCCTTGACAAAACCTAAATTATATGGTATGATTGTCTGTTGCTCTTTTAATGACTAATCGTGTTTGCCGAGGAAAAGAGGCTGTGAAACTCACGTTTTCTTTCCCTCGGCAAAAGGCACACGTCGTGTGTCTAGTGCTAAGGGGTCAACACCTGCTATGGAGATCAACATGAAGACCACTTTCGCTCTCGCTATCGTCGCGCTGGTTATCGGCCTCTTCGTCTCGTCGGCCTACGCCGAGCGCCGGACCCCGAGCATCGGGATCCTGTGCCACCAGAAGTGCACCGACGCCAAGATGGCGGCGGCTCGCCAGAAGGCCGAGGTCGTGCAGAACGTCGTGGACGACTGCATGCGGAAGGCACTCAGCAGCCAACAGGCGACGAGCACCGTTCGCGGCATCGTCGACACCCTGCCGACGGACGTGGAGCTCGTGTGGCTCTCGACTGGGCAGGAGAACCCGAACCTCAACGAGGTGCAGGACTTCTGCACGGTCAGCCTGGACCGGACGCCGGTCATCACGCTCGTGGGGATCACGGACATCGAGACGAGCCGTGTCGGCCACGACCGGATGCACGGCTACGTCACCCACGTCGCCCCGATGGTCTTCAAGACGAGGACGGCGACCATCGCCAAGGCGTCGCCCACCAAGGACGACCCGAAGGTCAAGATGATCGTCAAGGCCACGCCGACCCGGCGGGCAACCAGCAACCGGATGATCCGGCTCGCCAGCGGCGTCCGCCGCACGGAGTGGCAGCTCGGCAACCGCTGAGCACCACACAACTCTGGCCCAACCGTCCGACGTGAGTCGCAACGGGAAGGGCCGAGGATGGATTCGGACTGCACAACGTGTGCGGTCTTTTTTTATTTTAAAAAAATTGACTTTTTTAACTGAAGATAGTATTTTAAAAAAGGAGGCAACCGTGGTGGATTTATATCGGTACTATGAACAAGAGAGTACGCCTTCTACTTGGGAGGACCTAAAGACGATTGTTGTTTTTTTGGCACGGAGCTTGTGGAACTTTTTCTTATGGGTTCTTAACGAAATTATCCAAGTTCCACCTGTTGATCCGGATGATCCTCAATTTACAACCCTACCTTAGAGTAGTAGTTGAGACCGCCTTTGCGGCCAAACACAGGCTGTGTAGCCAACAAACGCCCGCCCAACCTTTTGGTATGGGCATTTTTTATACATATTTTTCAATCCTTAACTATTGACTTTTTTCACTAATTATGGTAGTTTGAAGCCCATGACAAATCAAATCAGAAAAGTAGCGCTCATTGCTCCCGGTATCATTAGCGCCTCTCGCAATCAAGGCACTATTGCCCAGGGTGTAAAAACTGGGGTTGGAATTGTCCTATGGGAAGGATTCCAGGGCTTTGTCTCCATTATGGCTATCATTGCCAAAGTGTTGCCAGACCCGCTAATTGATCTGATCTTGCCGCAGGTGAACGAAACCGCGGCTCGTAACAGCTAGAGCGGCCAACAACGACGGTCCTCCCTACCCCCCCGGTCTTCGGCCGGGTATTTTTTTTACAGAGAGATATTAAATAATTTTTTGGCGTTTTCAGTTGTCGCTTTTTCAGCTTCTTCGTAAGATATATTTTTAATTTGCGCAATTTTACGAATTGTATGTTCTACCATTTGGGGTTCACATCTCTGGCCCCTAAATGGTATTGGAGCTAAATAGGGTGCATCGGTTTCAACTACAATCCTGTCTAGCGGACAATTTTTAACTACTTCTAATAAATCCGCTTGACTTTGCGGATCAGTTTTTCTGGGAGGAAACGTAATTACACCCGTAAAACCTAAACACAAACCTAAATCTAAATACTGCTGGGCAAACCGCCAGCTACTTGTATAGCAATGAATAACACCACGAATTGTTTGTTTACCTGGCTGCAAAAGTGAATGCAATAAATCAATCATTTCTTGGTGCGCTTCACGCACATGAATAGCCAATGCCAAATTTAATTCTTGAGCTAATTTATATTGCAAGATAAAAGTTTGTTTTTGTTTTTCCAAAACTTCTTCTTTAGTTTTATTTTCCGGCAACCGATACAAATCCAAACCACATTCCCCGATCGCAACAACTTTTGGATCTTGCGCTAATTTTTTGTAATATTCATAATCAAAATTTTCTTCGCGTGACAAAAAACTACTCTCTTCTTCATCAATATGGGTAGAAAATAAATGCACCGGATGAAGGCCGATGCTTGCGTATGTAAACGGATATTTATTTGCCATTTCTACCCCCGCTCGACTAGTATCCCGTTGCGTACCAACCAAATTTAAAATCATGTTTTTTTCGCCGCATTTTTTAATTACCTCTTCGGCATCATTTTTAAAACCGTTAAACTGAACATGACAATGAGTATCAAACATATATACGGATTACACAGATTACATTAATGATTACGCAGATTAACAGTATCCTATACGAGATTATCAACACTGCTGCGCAACATGCGCAATGCTTCCGGAAATAATGGTACTAATATTGAAGCTAAATGCACCAAAATTGGCGCGATTTTGGAATTTTCCATACCACTCATAAAAGAAAGGTTGATGGGAAAACGAGCAATAAAATATAGACTTACACCGACAACTATCGCTCCCTCCAGAGTTCCCAAAATCATACCTAACAATCTATCTAAGCTATGGATAAATGGCAGGCTGGTAAAAATAGATAATATTTTTTCTAGAATCCAAAAAATAAAACCAACAAATCTGGTGATGAGCAAAAACGATAAGACAAAAATAATAACTTTGACATAATTTTGGCCCCAGCTGGTAAAATTGATAATCCAGTTGGCCAAGGGTTCGTAGTAACGGCTGGCCAGATAGGCGCCAAAAACTGTACCGAGCAACGCGCCGGTAGTATGCACTAGTCCAAACCACAAACCAAACAATGCAAATGCCGAAATAATGATAATAAGCGAGATGTCGAAAAGAGACATGCGAATTATTCTACTTTATTTAATCGAGGAAATAATTGCTCCGGTTTGGCAATTTTGTTTCCTACCATTAA
>CAZQLV010000047.1:0-6605 GCA_964594385.1 uncultured Gammaproteobacteria bacterium
AAAACGCCAGATTGGTGGGCCGACTGATGATACCGCGCACAATGGGCTTAGCTATCAGCCAATTAAACTTAGTGATTATTACTGTCTTGGCTTCACTACTACCTGTCGGCAGTGTGGCTATATTTAATTTTGCTAATAACTTACAAGCCGTACCGATCGGTATTATCGGCATTCCCTTTGCGCTGGCCGTGTTTCCGGTGTTGTCTGCGGCTGCGGCTACAAATAATACCCAAGAGTTTATCAAAAATTTATCTTCTACAATCAGACAAATTTTATTTTTAATAATCCCCTGCTCAATTATTTTTCTGTTGTTGCGCGCGCAGATTGTACGTGTGATTTTGGGCAGTGGCAAATTTGATTGGGCCGCGACTATCAACACCGCCGACACTTTGGCATTATTTTCACTTAGTTTATTCGCGCAAGCGCTGATACCGCTAGTTGCCCGCGCTTTCTACGCTCTATCAAATACCAAAACTCCATTTATAATTGGCGTCATTTCCGAACTAAGCAGTATTATTGCCGCGTTACTGCTTATGAAACCACTTGGTGTAGCCGGTTTGGCTCTGGCTTTTTCGGTTGGATCAACGCTCAATTTAGTTATCCTAATGATCGCCTTAAGAAACAACCTAAAACAGATAGACGGGGAAAAAATTTTTTCGTCTTTGTACCGCATGCTGCTGGCCGCCATCCCGATGGCGCTGGTTATTCAATATGCCAAAATTCCCCTGGCAAAAATATTTAACCAAGATTACTTTTTTGGTATCTTAGGACAAGGATTAGTAGCAGGTTTGGTTGGTCTGGCAATTTATGTCTTGATATGTTACCTTTTGAAGGTGCCGGAGCTTATGCAAATTAAAAATAGCTTGGCCAGACGCTGGCTGCAAACCAAAAACTTGCCAACTGCAGAATCCATTAGTAATAATGAATAAAAAAAGGCCGTCTCGGGGGTACGAGACGGACAAATATTGAACTGGCTTAGCGCGGGTTCTCTGGTGGAATTCTCTTAAGCATGGCTTCCACCTGCTCTTGAGACAAGGGATCAAGCTTATCCTTTACTTTGGGGCAAGGAACTGGCCAGGCCACAGGCACCCTGGGTGGGGAACCATAATCTCTTATTACTGCCACACATGTTTCAGAAACAGGATCAAAAAAATACTTAGGTTTGCTATCAATTTTTCTGCAAGCCGAACCAACACCAAGAAATAGAACGAACAAAATTACTGTGTACTTTCTCATAGGATCCCTCCCTTTACTCTGAGCAAAACACTACCATAAATCGTGATAAATGTCAACCAACAATACCCGGATTTATGAACCAAAGCATTAGAAACTTCTGCATCATCGCCCACATTGATCACGGTAAAAGCACCCTGGCCGATCGTCTTTTAGAATTTACTGGCACCGTGGCTAAACGAGATATGCAGGACCAGCTGTTGGATTCTATGGAACTAGAACGTGAACGCGGCATCACCATCAAACTCACACCCGTCCGAATGACCTACAAAGATTATATTTTAAATTTAATTGATACTCCCGGACACGTTGACTTTAACTATGAAGTTTCCAGGTCCCTGGCCGCAGTAGAAGGAGCTATACTATTGGTAGATGCTACGCAAGGCGTGCAGGCCCAAACTATCGGCAATTTATATTTGGCGATTGAACAGAACCTAATGATTATTCCGGTAATCAACAAGATAGACATGCCCAACGCCAACATTGAAAAAACTCGGGATGAAATTTTGCATCTACTCGGCTGCAAACCCGAAGAAATTATTTTGGCTTCGGGCAAAACCGGCCAAGGCGTGGAGGAAATTTTAAAAGCGGTGATAGATCGGATCCCCTCGCCTACCAACGATGCAGATAAGCCAACTCGGGCCTTAATTTTTGATTCTGTTTATAACGACTACAAAGGTGTAATCGCGTCGGTGCGCGTGGTTGAGGGCCAACTCAAAAAAGGCGATAAAATATTCTTAATCGGTACCCGTACTCCGGCGGAAATTTTGGAAGTCGGCTATTACAAACCAAAATTTCAATCCGCGCCGCAAATAAATACCGGCGAAATCGGCTTTGTGATTACCGGACTTAAAGACCTCAAAGACTGCCGTGTCGGTGATACGATTACCACATTTAAAAAAGGCGAGGAAGAAAAAAATATTCATACCTTGGCGTTGCCCGGTTATAAAGAAGTAAAGCCGATGGTCTATGCTGGCATTTTTCCCAAAGAAGGCGATGATTATCAAACGCTGCGCGATGCAATTGAAAGACTCAAGCTCAATGACGCTTCGTTGTTTTATGAACCCGAACATTCTCTAGCTTTGGGCTTTGGTTTCCGCTGCGGATTTTTGGGATTATTGCATTTGGATATTTTCCAAGAACGCTTGAGTCGCGAATATAATCTAGAAATAGTTATTACCGTGCCCAGTGTGGCCTATCGTATTATTAGCAATACAAAACAAGAAAAAGTGATTCACAGCCCGCAAGAAATGCCGGACCCAACTCATATTGAACAAATTTTGGAGCCGTGGATGAAACTGGATATTATTACCCCTAAAGATTTTGTGGGAAATGTAATGGGTTTGGTCTCTGAACGCAAAGGCAAATATATAAATACCGAGTACCTCAGCGCCGGCAGCGGCCAGCGCGCGATGCTGCACTACGAAATTCCGCTGGCGTCGCTTATTACCGATTTTTATGATAAACTAAAAACCGTTACTTCGGGCTATGCTTCCATGAACTACGAATTTATGGACTATCAAGCCACTGATGTGGTGAGATTAGATATAATGGTAGCCGAAGAACAGGTAGAGGCCTTAGCCACCCTGGTATGGCGAGATTATGCCTACAAAGTGGGCAAAAAAATCGTAGAGTCCCTGAAAGACTCATTGCCCAAGCAACAATTTGTCCTGAAGATCCAGGCCGCCATTGGCGGTAAGGTAATTGCCGCAGATAGACTGTCGGCGTTGCGCAAAGATGTGATTGAAACCATGAGCGGCGGCGACTATACTCGCAAACAAAAATTATTACAAAAACAGAAAAAAGGTAAAAAACGCATGCTGGCTCATGGAAAAATAGATATCCCGCCGGAAACTTATTTGGCGGTGTTAAAGAGATAAAAATTTATTTAAACTAACTTACTACCTGTGAAACAAAAAACAGTTAAAAAACTTTGGATTGTGGTTTCCTTTATAGGAATTTTAGCCATGATCCTATTCACTTTCTTACCGGCTTTCCAGTAAGCTAAACTTGTCTATGTCCAAAAAATGGAATGTTCTGCCGCCCCCGCCGGAACAATTTATTAACGCTCATCCGGAATTGCCCAACACAATTTCTCGTTTGTTATGGAACCGAAATTTGCGTGAACAAAAACAGATAGATGAATTTTTAAACCCCGATTATTCGCAAGATGTCCATGATCCGTTTTTATTTCAAGACATGGATAAGGCCACGGATATTATTTTTAAAGCTATTAAAAACGACGATAATATCGTGGTGCATGGCGACTACGATGCCGACGGTGTCTGCGCTTCCACCATTATTATTAGCTCGCTCAAAAAATTAGGCGCCCAACATGTAAACGTCTTTATCCCCCACCGCGAAATTGACGGTTATGGACTTAACCCAAAAACGGTGGAATTTTTGCAAGATAAAAAAACAAACCTAATCATTACCTGCGACTGCGGCATCAGCAACTACAACGAAGTGGCCCTGGCCAAAAAGAAAAAAATAAAAGTAATCATTACCGACCACCATGTGGTGCCAAAAAAACTTCCTAAAGCCGATGCGATTATTCATCCACTGGTGCCCGGCGAACCGTATCCGGATAAAGGTTTGTGCGGCGCGGCCGTAGGCTTCAAATTAGTGCAGGGACTTTTAAAAAAATATGCTCGTAATCATGCTACCCTGCCCGACGGGCAAACATTTGAGGGCTTTGAAAAATGGATGTTAGATTTGGTAGCCATTGCCTCTATCGGCGATATGGTGCCGCTACTAGGAGAATCACGCACCCTCACCCGTTATGGACTAACTGTTATAAATAAAACCAAAAATATCGGTTTAAAAAAATTACTGATTATATCCGGATTGGCCGATGAAAACGGTAATTCCAAACGTGGAGTGTACGATTCATACATGATGAGTTTTCAAATTATCCCTCGCATTAATGCCGCCGGGCGCATGGATCACGCCAACACCGCTTTTGCGCTGCTGATGGCCGCAGACGAAAAGGAAGCCGAGGATTTGGCTGCGCAGTTAAATAAAAATAATGTAGATAGACAAAAAATTACCGAACAATATGTAAGTGAAGCTAGAAAACAAATCAAAGAAACCGGTCAGCAAGAAAATCCGGTATTATTTGTGGTTGGCCAAGGTTGGCCAACCGGTATCTTAGGACTTATTTCTGGGAAAATAAAAGATGATTATTATAAACCATCTATTGTCATGGGCGAAGGTGCCACCGAAATCACCGGCTCCGGACGTAGTATTAAGGAATTTAATTTAATTTTAGCCTTGCAGAGCATGCCGGAAGTATTTGCTAAATTTGGCGGCCATCCGCAAGCTTGTGGCTTTACTCTCAAAGACAAAAGCAAACTAGAAGAATTTAAAACCAAACTTACAGAAAAAGCGGCCACCCAAACTGCCACCGTAGATCTAACGCCGCAAATTACCGTGGATGCCGAACTTGATTTAGATGAAGTTAATTGGAAATTATACGACTTGTTACAAAAATTTGAACCATTTGGTCAAGCAAATGAAGAACCAAAATATTTAGCTCGGGGCGTTACGCTGGTACATATTGACCCCGTAGGTCAAGATGGCAAACATTTGCGCCTGACCGTCAAACATAATTCTCACCTACTTAAAAAAACTATCGGCTTTGGTTTGGGAGATATAAAACGTAATTCCGAAAATTGGAAAGAAGTCTTAAAACCCGGAGATAAAATTGATATGGCTTTTTCGATCGGTGTAAACGAATGGAATGGAAACCGAGAGCTACAATTGACAATTGAAGATATTAAAAAATCTCCGGCTTAACCGGAGATTTTTGCTTATTTCTTAATTTCTTTCTCCAAAACTTTCCACCGCTTCTTAAGCTCTCTAATCAATTGATTCTTCATATCCAAAGCCATTTCTTTTTTGGCCGCGTATTCTTCTACGGCTCGCTCCACCAATGCGTCGTACATTTCTTGAGTAGGCCCTTCTAACTGTTTAATACTGTCTTTAAGCTGAGCAAACAAATCATTCGCTTGAGACATTAATTTCTCCCGCATTTTTTTACCCTCAGGAGTAACATTTAGCCACATTATTGCGGCGCCAACCAACCCCCCTAAGAAAAGCCCTTTTTTAAATGTTCCCATATTTTGATTATAATAATTAACTCACCAAGTTATTATACACCATGATAGTTTTGGCCGCAACGGCTTCCATCTCGTTAAGCTTCCCCCACTCGGGGTTTAATTCTATTTCATCGACTACAGCTATATTATTTTTAGCAGACATATACCTAGCAGCCGCCGAATTTTGAAATAAATCAAGATTGTAGCAAATTACCATGTCCGATAGTGCAAAAATTTTAGGCAAATAATATCTATTATATAGTTTTATCAGCCAGCTAAAAGCGTCTTCTAAGCGCACATCGCGATAATAAGTAATCACCAGAGGAACATCAGGGTGAGTTTTTTTCCAATCTATAATTTTTTTGGCCGCGCCCAAAAACGGACAGTGCAAATGTACAATATCAAAATCAGCTAAATTTTCTATCAGATTATCTATACTGACATTGCCCAAAAAATTATGTACTGCAGGCGAATCTTCCTGCACACTCGCTTTAGTTGCTTTGTTTGGTTGACCATATTGCAAGGTAAACGCTTCGGTTTCCACGCCTAACTTGTGCAAACTATCTAACAACTTAAAAGCGCGCGAACGAATATCATCAAAATATTCAAAGGCGGAGGGAATTATATGTATAACTTTCATAAAGAATAAAACGCTTGTCATTCCCGCCGCAGCGGGAATCTAGTATCCAATCAAGTCGACTGGATTCCCGCTGCGGCGGGAATGACAACCGGACAGAGATCCCTCGGGGTGTGAACCCACTCGGGATGACAGCTTAACTAACTACTTTTTAACGACGGTTAAATGCACATTCGGCGAAGGAATGCGGGCAAAAACAATCGATTCTATGACTACTAAACTATTTATAATATCTTTAATAAATTGCAATACTCCCCCACCTCGTTTGCCTAAATCATAAAAATACTGCTCATTATTTACTTGTGTTAAATTATTTTTTTTGGCAAATCTGTTCATAGAAAAAAACGCGGCTATGCCTAATAGCTGACCCAATATGTGTTCGCTATATCGTATGCGCTCAATTTTGAAACCGCCGGATTCCATCAAAGCAATTAGTTGTTTTCGGGAAAATCTATTGATATGCCCGGCGTAAAGTTTGGTAAGATCCGTGCCAATATTAAATTTTCGCAAAAAATTCCATAGAGATAATATATCGCCTTCACAGGGCACAGAACTATAGAATACTCCCCCGCTCTTGAGCGTTCGATAGGCTTCGGCAACAATCGCCTGCGGATCTTCAACATGCTCAAGCACAT
>CAZQLV010000048.1:0-6436 GCA_964594385.1 uncultured Gammaproteobacteria bacterium
AACGAGCGCTCTATATAAAGCCGGCATATATATTTAAAGAAGCTGATCTTTAATTGAATTAAATATTACCTCATTTAAGTCTTTAGCTCCGGTAAACAATAATACCATACGATCTACTCCTAAGGCAATACCGGCTGTCGCCCCATGGGCTTTGGCGGGCAAAGCCCCCAACGCACTGATAAAATCAAGATCCACTGGCCAAACTTCCTTTCCCAACTGCTTTCTTTTAAACTTGTCTTCTTCTAGCCTCTTTTCTTGCTCCACGGCATCGGTTAATTCGCCAAAGGCATTAGCTAACTCTAGTCCTCCTACATATAATTCAAAGCGCTCGGCATACCGATTATCATGCGCGCATAATTGAGACAGCGATGACATCTGCGCCGGATAATCATAGACAAAAACCGGCTTAAAATTTCCCAAATTCGGCTCAATTTCATTTAAAAAAATTTTATAAAAAATATCTTCGTAGGCATCATCGGGCGTAACAGTATAGCCTTTAGATTTTGCTAATTCAGACAACTGATTAAGTTCCAAATAATCATCCAAATTTACTCCCACAAACTTTTGCCAAATTTCTTTCATGCTTAATCTATCCCAATCTGCCACAATATTTATTTCTTTGTCTTTGTATTTAACTGTATTTTTATTTAATTTTTTACCGACAAATTTAAATAAATTTTCCGTGTCGTCCATAATTTCTGATAATATGCCAGCCTTGCCCGCCGAAGCCTTGGCGGAGGCGGGGGCACGATACCATTCTATCATGGTAAATTCGGTATTATGATTACCGCCAAAACTTTCATAATCGCGAAAACATTTACCAATCTCAAAAATCTTTTCGTAGCCGGTAGCCAGTAATTTTTTTAAAGCATATTCCGGAGACGTACGCAGATAAAAACTTTCTGCCTTACCATTTGGATCATGAATTGTTATTGATAATGGGTTAAGATAAGGCTCCTGGCTGGCGAGTTTTACCGCAATCGGCGTATCTGTTTCGACAAATCCGTGCGACCAAAAAAATTCTCGAGTTAATTTTATAATTTCGATGCGGGTGTTATATATTTCTTTGAGTCTGGGATTGTTTTTGAGATCAGACCAGGTGGACATACTTTTGTAATTTCAAAAGCCCCTCACGGGGCCTTTGTTTAAGCGGTGTATGGCATGAGCGATGCTTGTCTGGCTCTCTTCACAGCGCTGGCTACCTGGCGCTGATGTTTGGCGCACAGCCCACTGCGTCGGCGCGGCGCGATTTTCATGTATGAGGAAACAAAGCGTCTCAAGGTATTGAAATCTTTGTAATCAACTACTAATTTGTTATTTACACAGTAATAACAGGCTTTGTCTTTGAGTTGCTGCTCTCTTTGATTTGAATTGTTGTTATTTAACATAATATATTTTTAAAACGGAATATCCTCTACTTTTATTTCTTCCTCTATTACTTCCTGAGGCGCTTCGGGCATACTGGCCGCATCAGATGACGCGCTCATTGGGGCGGCGCCGGTGGCCGCGCCTTTGGAGTCAAGCATAATCATATTGTCTCCGACAATTTCGGTGCGATAACGTTTGACGCCGTCTTGACCGGTCCATTCGCGTGTCTGCAATCTGCCTTCGACATAGATCTTGGCGCCTTTGCGCAAATATTGATTAACAATCTCGGCCAATTTGCCCCACATCACCACATTATGAAATTCAGTTTGCTTTTGTTTTTGGCTATTGGCATCTACCCACACTCTACTCGTAGCTAGACCAATAGTGGCGACTGCTTTGCCATTAGGAGTATTGCGAAGTTCCGGGTCACGGGTCAAGCGACCGATGATCATTGCTTTATTTAAATCCATACTATGATGATTTAAACAGATTAATAAAATGATTTAAACAGATTTCAGTCGATTGTAATCCGCGTAATCTGCACTGTAAATCTGCGTAATCTGCCTGCCGGCAGGCAGGTCCGTCCTTAAACTCCAGGAATTATATTTTCATTTTCCAAGATTGCATTTAATTTTTCATCAATATCTTTCAAATCAACTTTGGATTCTTCCTTTTCTTTGGCTACATAAGCGGCTTTCTGAACTGATTGTGCGCCTTCTTCTTTTTCCATCATTGTTGTAACTCCTACTTCGTTAGTGGTATACATGATTTTTTTGGTAGCAGTTACATTGGTATTAAACAATGTAATCATACTGCGCAAAATGTCGGCGCGAAGTTTTAATCTGTCGGAAATCGCTTTAACAGCTTCCGGTTCGGCAGAAAAAACTAAAGTGTAATAATATCCGTATCTGATTTGCTTGATTGGGTAGGCCAAGCGTACTTTGCCGAGATTGTTAAGCTCAACATCTTGGGCATTTGTGCCCAAAGATTCTTTGATTTCATTTATTTGTTTGGCAGCTTCTTTTTCATCCAAAGTGCCGGGTAAAACCAATAATAATTCGTATTTTTTCGACATAACAAAAATAATATTTAAGATTGAGGTGATAAAAGCTGTGAAAATAGCCATCGATCGGACCATTTCTCTAGTTTTTATCGGTTTTTAATAGATACCAAAGGTGCGAGTATACTAGCAATAAACTGAAAAAAAGTCAACCCCGCTCTTCCTGAGAGGCGGGGTAAAGGAAAGGCGAATTTTGACCAACCGCTACCATGAGCCTAATTTAGGCTGGGAGTTGAATGTAACGAGTAGCACCCCACCGATCTGCGTCGTCCCCCTCTTCTTTAGGCTGTCCAAACTTCAGGCACCATTTTTCGACTTTTGAATCCCAACAACCAACGCCTATACGACTCTGGCCATCTAAATCTACGAGCCATGTACCTGAGAAAACTGCGAAGACGTCTGTCGAATCAACAAAATTATAAACTTCAGACGTACCATTCACTAAATCTTTTGCATGAGCTAAACTATATTGATGGTGAGGATAATCTAGCTTAAGAGCAGCATGACTGTCACTATTATTATGAAAAAGACAATGAGGCCGGACTGCATTGAGAATCACAGCCATACTTATATTGTCCACAAATTCCACGTCACTAATAACCTTCCACCCCTGCGGAATCAACTCTGGGGCGTAAATCTCGGTTATATGCAATCCATTGAACTTGCCTTTATCAAGATCTTCCAACACATCCAGTAATCGATCTGGCTTGTACGAATACCCATCTTTATCAATAACCTGTCCAGACAACTTAGTAACTATATTTATGAACCGAACAAGTTGTGCCTGATTGAACTGGTGACGCATTACACTCTCCTCTTTTGCCATTCCTAGCGAAATTTATAGTTGAACCTGTCTGTTTCCTACCATTTTTTTCATAAAAAATCAAGGGTCATTATTATATATATTTATTATAATATTTATATATTTTTATAAAACGTAATCTTAGCCAAAATTAGCCAATTTTAGTTATCCACAGGCTAATTTTTTTGATACTAAAAATACCCTAATTTAGGGTATTTTTACAAAGAATAAAAACACAATATTTTCTTTTTTGATTACATTATTTTTTTACTTTTTCCTACCCGGCAAAGCTTTAAAATTACTACCGCTGACCACTTTTTTACCTGTTTTTTGCTCCAATTCCAACCTAGCGTTTCTGGCAACTCTTCCACCCTTTTTTGCTGGTATTTTATTTTCTTCCAAACCCTTTGCCTCCATTGTTTCTGCGATTTGCCGCGTAGAAAGTTCGGCCAAAGCTGTAAAAACCAGCTCCGCATCAGACATATGATCACGCAAATTTTCCGTTTTTAAATTTTTCAAGTTTTTATGTTCTTTTACCGATAGATCGCTCCACTCTTGATGGATAATATTTGTCAAAATCGCATATTCATCCTGCTTTTCAACTTTATTATCTTTCCAATAATCCGTTAATTTATTTCTAATTTCCTGCCCCATCATTCTTTGCTGTATCCATTTTGCGCTTCGGCCTAACCTCTGCCAGTTCATTCTGCCCCGATTAATTGATTTTTCCGGATCGGTTGTTTCTTGAATTCTTTCATAGCCCACACGCGCCAACCATAATTTTATCGGCTCCGCTTTTGGACTAGGAACTGATTGTACTAAACGCAAAATTGTTTCCACGTTAGCCACGTCAGTTTCTCTTAATTTTCCATCTTCTGCTTCCATTTTCAACCGGTTACATTTTGTAACCACTTCACTTCCTTCTTTTTTCAAACGATTTTTTAACACTTTCCAATAATTTCTGGCTAATTGAAAACTAGTCTGATTTGTCAAAACAGCGATAATATCTACTACCGAAAAATACCAAAGCTCTCGTTCCTCATTCCAAAGACGACGAATCTGTTTTCCTTCAAAAATAACTAATTTTTTAAATTGCTTTTTCATATTCATATTTTGAAAATCATAAACTATTTATTCTCAGTCATTTTAACGTATATATTTTTTTATGTCTAACACCAAAAAATATATACTAAAAATACCCTAAATTAGGGTATTTTTAAATATTTCATGATCACTCTCGCAATAGCTATAATTCCTAACGAACTCACAGGCGAAAGTTTGCTTTCATCTGGAGTGAGCGACGGAATTTCAAGCGCCATAGCGCTTATAAAATTTACAACTATTGCGAGCTGAGTGACCATGATTGCACCAGATCGCCCTTGTAAGGAACAAGGACTTTCAGACGTCGTCGCTGTGCGAACTACCTTCGGCGCGGGCGTTGATCCGGTCGTTGCGAGACATTTCCACCATCTCTGCCATTACCTCCTTCAATTCGGTGGGGGGGCTTCCAACCAGGAAACTCTTCCGCATAAGGCCAGTCGAAAGCAAAAGGACAGAGAACGCCATCGCCGACCTTGTCTAGGCCGAGTGGATGAGAAGCTCGGCATCGCTGGCCGTGTCCTCCGGTATTGTGAGGGCAATTTTTTGGCTCAGATGTAACCATGCTAGACGCAAAGTCTGAGTTATACCTCAATCGGATAGTAACTAGGATCGGTTCTTTCAAAACCGGGCCACCTTGTGCGTTGCGGCCACAGCATTTGATTGAAACTTCCTTGACGGATCTGGTCATGGCTCTCTCCCGTTTACCCTAGGAAAAATTCCTAGGAACACATTACTCTACTTAAAAAACAAAATTCTGTCAATAGAAGACCCATCTTAATTTACTGTTCTTGAAAAAAATAATTTGTGGTATAATTACCATATCCAATTTTAGAATAACTTCCAAAAATTAGTTTTTTTATGCTTCTACTCAAAACACTCAAAACGATTCTCAAAAAATACGAACTTGGTGATGCCGCCACGATCAGCGCCGCCGAAGCCAAGGCCGAAAAAATGAATAAAGGTTTAGAAGAAATTCTGGTAAACGATGGTATTATTAACGAAACCGATTTATACGAAAAAGCGGCCGACTATTTGCAGGTGCCCTATATCAGCCTAAAGGGCAAAGAGATAAAAAAAGAAATTTTGAACTTAATTCCCGGGCCCGTAGCTGGTACACACCAGGTGGTAGCTTTTGATAAAGATAAAGACGAGCTGCAGCTGGCCATGACTGACCCGACCGATATCCAAACCATTGAATTTTTGCGCCGCAAAACCGGCTTAGAACCAAAAGTTTTTATCACCTCGCCCGGAGACCTCAAAGAAGCGCTGCACCGCTACCATGCCGAGCTAGAAGATGATTTAAAAATTGTCCAAGACAGCAATGGTGAAGCAGATGGGAGCGACTTGAAGAAGGCGGCTGAAGAAGTGCCAACAATCAATATCGTAAATACCGTTTTAGAGCACGCCGTCTATGAAGGCGCATCCGATATTCATATTGAACCAAACGAAAAAGAACTAGCCGTGCGCTATCGCATAGATGGTATTTTAAAACCGGTCATGACGCTGCCCAAAAATGTCCAAAACGGCTTGATTGCCAGAGTAAAAATTCTCTCAAACCTAAAAATAGACGAACACATGATTCCCCAGGATGGCCGTTTTAAAATCCAAATCCAGGACGAAAAACTGGCTTTCCGTGTTTCTATTATTCCGGTCTATGATGGTGAAAAAATCGTTTTGCGTCTGTTGCGTGAAACCACCAAACCCGTAACTCTAGACGAACTTGGGTTGCTAGAAAAAGCTAGAAAAATTCTGGAGACTGCCATCAAAAAACCACACGGCATGATTCTGGTTACCGGCCCGACCGGTTCCGGTAAAACCACCACTCTCTATTCTGTGCTCGGCATTCTCAACCAACCGGGCGTAAATATCTGCACGATTGAAGACCCAATCGAATACCGCATGCAAGGAGTCAACCAAAGCCAAATCAATCCCAAAGTCGGCTTTACGTTTGCCGCGGGCTTGCGCTCTTTCTTGCGTCAGGATCCAAACATTATCATGGTCGGTGAAATCCGTGACCAAGAAACTGCCGAAATTGCAATTCATGCCGCCATGACCGGCCACTTAGTGCTCTCCACCTTGCACACCAACAACGCCCCAACCACCTT
>CAZQLV010000049.1:0-6428 GCA_964594385.1 uncultured Gammaproteobacteria bacterium
CGAATTTTGTTAGGTTTCTTTTTAGAGACTTGTTCTTCTATGGTAGTAATTCGCACCGTAAGGGTGTCGCCAATTGCCAGTCCGTGGCGTGACTTTGTTTCCCAGTTCTTAATGTGTCTGACATCATCCTGGTACATTGGGAAAATATTTCCACGCACGCAAACTGTGATTTTGTCGCCGATGTAAGAGAGAACTTGGGCGCTCTCAAAACTGCCGTCTTCGACACTTTCGTCATAAGGTACGCATGTGCCGGTAAAGGCCTTATCGTGTCCTTCCGGACCATTGAATCCCAGACGTCGTTCCAGACTTATCAAACCATATTGAATATTGGTTTCGGCGGCGCGTTGCTTTGTCATGTCTAGTGTGGAGCGAATGGTTAGACCTTTTTTGTACATTAGGTCCTGGCCATATTCTCGTTCCAGTTTACGCCGCAAGTACTCACAGAAGTAAGGCGCTGAGGTTCGGTTGAGCGGACGTTGGTTGTAAGTCACAACCGTTTTTTCGTGCAGAGCCAAAGTTTCTTGTTCTTTGGTAATAAAACCCTGCTCATACATGCGACCTAGTACGTAGGCGCGCCGCGCTTTGGCGCGAGCAAAGTTTACTGCAGGGGAGAAGTTGGAGGGAGCTTTGGGCATTCCTGCCAAAGAGGCTGCCTCGCTAATAGTCAGATCTTTTACGTCTTTACCATAGTAGGCCATGGCTGCGGCTTTGATACCGTAGGCACGTCCTAGATAGACGTGGTTTAGATACACTTCTAGAATCTTATCTTTAGAAGCTGTCTGCTCCAGTTTTACTGCCAAGAACATTTCGCGAATTTTTCGCGCTTTGGTACGTTCGTTGGACTTAATCACCTTCAGTTTTATTACCTGTTGGGTGATAGTAGACCCACCCTGCTTTATGCGATCGTTTTCGTAATTACTTTCCGCTGCTCGGATGATAGCAATAGGATCAATACCACCGTGTCGGTAAAAGTCATGATCTTCGGCAGCCACGATTGCGTGACGTACGTTTTCGGGAATCTCGTCAATAGATATGTAGTCCCGGTTCTCTTTCATAAACCGGCAGACCTCTTCCTTGCCGGTATAATCATATACCTTTGTGGAGATCGGCGGCTTAAACGTTAGTACGCTATCAAGTTCCTGTTGGAAATCAGCAATAATCATTTTTTGAGCAGAGACCCACAGAAAAGTTATAGCTATCGTTAATCCGGCGCAAAACAGGTTAGCTAATCTAAAAAACGAAAACCTCTTTTGTTTCGCGCGGAAGAAGTGAGCTATGCTCGCTGTCACCAAGAAGATGGCTGCGGGATAAAACGGAAGGGGTGGAATCTTTAGTGTTAGCGACCATGTCTCGTCTTCTATCGTTGGCAGGTTGATCCATACCAGTCTAGGCGAGATTGTTTCTTGGAAGCTTTGCCAGATCCAACCAGTAATTACGAGTATTGCGGAAAACAGTAACACCTTCAAAACCTTTTTCCACATTACTACGCTCCTTTGATTTGACCCGAAAGTCAAAGAGGGGATAACCACTTTTAGCTTACTCTAAAACCTAAAAAAAGCAAACCCCATATTAAAAAATCCCTACCAACAGCAGTGTTGAAAGGGATAGATAAATAATATTATTTTCTTTCCAGGATCAGCCCTTCGGAAAAGAATGCGTAGCGAATATTTCCGGCCTGTTCGCAATCTGCTGGTTTTTCTGCCAGACAGTATGTGTGATTACCAAAATTAGTCGTAAACTCTTTTTTCTTTTGGCCGCCGGCGATAACGCCGAATTTTTTGCCATCAATAAATAAGTAAGAGCTTACTTGGTTAGTTGTGTTATTGATGTAAAAGTGGATCATTCTTACCGAAGAGGTAGGAATTTCAAATGTAGGTGTACTTTGTTTTGGTGCGGGCAGATTTACCCGCCAGTCTAAGTTTTGTTTTTTTAGATTGTCAATCGTGGTAATGCGGATATTCTCATCAGTTAGCTTGCAACCTTTTTTTTGTACGAGCCGTAGATCGGTATTGCCCATCTGCATCTGGATTTCTTCGTTGTCACGTTCGGATTGTTTTAGGGCAACCAACAAGGTTTGAGCATCATCACGTTCGTTGGTAGTAAGCGCAACATCGTTGCAGTTCTCAATTATTTCTTCCACAATAGATGCTTGGGAACGTAAAATTTGGAGGTGGTCAAGAAAGAGTTGTATATACAGTTGGGCCAGTAGCATGGAAGATGCGCCACGATCGTTGGCGCAAGCCTCTTTTCCGTTTAGGCTAAAGTCCATCGCGGTATTATTGGCTGCCAGTTGAAATATTTTTCTTATATTATCAATGGTTTGAGTCGTACGTTTACCTTCGGCAATTGTTTGCACCCAAATAAATAAGTCGCCACTTTTTTGTTCTATGTTGGCGCGAAATTTGGCAAAGCGCAGTTCTGTGGGAAAGCGCTCTTCCGCATCTTTGTAGGCCTGTATTGCCAAAGTATTTTTGTTGGCCGCGCGTAAGACCGCTGCCAGATCAAAAGCTGCTTGCAAATCCTGAGGCTCAATTTTTACAATCACCCCAAGTTCTTTGGCCGCTTTAAGGTAGCGAAGTTGTTGGTTGTAAAGTTTAACCAATTCACGTCGAGCGTCTAAGCGAGTGGGAGATAAATTTCTGGTTTTTTCAAATTCGGTTATAGCCGCGTTTGATTTTCCCAGTTTTAGGTTCACTTGAGCCAGCCAGAAATGCGGTTCAGAATCTTGGGGATGAATAAGGATTGCTCGGTCCAAATAATCTTTAGCAATGCTTTCGTTTTTAGCTTGCAATTCTAGCTGTGCTAGAGGAATAAGTATCCGCGTATCCTTTGGCCGTTGCGCCAACGCTATTTCGTAGTGCAAACGCGCCGCCGCCAGTGCCTTGGCTTGGTTGTCCGGCTCTGTTTCAGCCTTCTTTTGCAGCAAGACTGAGTACAATCGTTGGGCTTCCGAATAGTTTGGATCAACAAGCACCGCATATTGAGCTATTTCCAGAGCGCTACGATGGTGATCAACATCCGGTGGGTTAAAGTAGCGGATGTAGGCCAGGCCTAGTTGGAGAAATGCCCAAGAATCTTTGGTTGACGTAGTTTGCAAAGCAGTTTTGACCAGATCGGTATCTGGCAAGCCGGCATTATGCATAGAATCGGCCACCGTTTGCGAAAGCAAATTATGGATGGCGTGAATGTCAACAATAGTCCTGGTATGACCGTGAGCTGTGGTGATTTTGGTAGTGAGATCACCATTTATGGTTGCGTTACCGATAAGTTTTGGGCCGTTTGTTTGGGCCGCATAAACTTCGGTAGTGAGAGACCATTTCCATTCCGAGCCGGTGTAGTGGCCGGTGATGAAGACGGAAGCGTCGAGCGATTGAGCTAGCGCGTTAGCTCTGGCCAAATCCAGATGAGCCATCTTGCCGTTTGCATTGCGACCAGGCATGAGCTTGGCCATGTCTGGAGTTAGGACCATTGGTCCAGCAATTACTGAATAAGACGGGATATTTTCCAATCGTTCAGCTACCGTAGCCGCAAATTGCAATTGCAGATAGTCTTGCCCGCGCGTTCCTCCCATATTTTGAAATGGGAGAATCATCAGTTTGGTAGGGGCCGTATTTTGAGCGGCCGCCTTTTTTGGTGCAAAAGATATGCTCAATACAGCAGCAAAAGCAAACAAAAGTTTTCGCATTTCCAGACCCCCACTTGTTGTCTAGTTAGACAGATCTAGACAACTCTATGTTGTAGTATTTATTGTTCTTTGTCAAACACTATTTATGTTTTTAAAATAAAAAAGCCGACAGTTGGGGACCGTCGGCAAACGAGGCTAGCGCGCCAAAGTTTGTAGAATCTTGGCCAGAGCAATCAGGCGCTTTTTATTGTCAGACAGCAAATTTCTAAACAGTTCTTTGGCCACAGTTAAGTAATCGTTGTTGTTGTCCGAGAAACCCAACTCGCCTCCGTCCAGCTTGATTAACTGAAACAGTGTGATTTCCACAGGCTTTCCATGCTTGTTCTTTCTTTGGAAGGTACCATAATGTTCAAGATTAATCTTCCATTCCAGACGCCAAGTTCGATGTGAGCTGGCGCTTTGATCAGAAGCCAAGGGTCTTTCTTGTCCAAACAGACTCACTTGCGGAGCAACATGTATGGTAAAGCTATCATAAATATGTCCCTCTCCCTTCCAGTAGCTGAAGCCACTGCCAGGGAATATTTCTTGTGCAACTGCTTCTATGATAGTTTTTAGCTCAGCGGCCATAGCAGCTTCTCCTGTTTGGCCTCAGCCGCCACGCCGAATTATTCGGAGTAGTGTGAAGCACCTTAATACTTTACAAGTTGAAAATGATATGGTAAAAAATATATGAATATTAAAGATAGCTAATAAAAATTTAGGCTAGTTATACATAATTAAATAATTATTTACTGTCAAAAATAATTGAAAATATGAAAAACAATCTTTTGTTATGGCTTTTATCCACAGGGTTAGATGAGCAGCGAGCGGAGCTTTATTTGGCTTCCTTAAAATATGGGGGAGCCACAGCCAAAGAATTAGCCGATGATCTAAAGATAGGCCGTACAGCCGTCTATGACAACCTACGATTTTTGGAAGAACGTGGTTATGTAAATACTATTTTTCATGGCAAGCGCAAAATTTTTGTTCCGCTTCATCCCAAAGAACTTTATAAAAAATTTGAAAATCAAAAACAGCAGCTCAAAGATTTGTTGCCGGATTTTTTGGCCCTATATGCCACGCAGTACAAACAACCGTTTGTGCAAATGTTTCAAGGCCCGTTTGCAGCTAGAGAAGTCCATGAAGATATTTTGGCAGTTACCAAAAAAGAATATGTATACTTTTCTCCACCGGCTTTAGCTATTGGAGCTTTTTCTTTTGATAAAGATTATATTGAAAAGTGGATAAAAAGGCGAGTGGCCAAAGGCCTGCATAGTCGTTCGTTGCGTGTTAAATCTAAAGAATTATCCGGCGCGTCTATTTTTAATGAAGAAGCGAAATATTTAAGACAAATTCGTTATTTGCCGGGTTATATTGATCTAAAATCTTCTATATATATTTATGAAAATAATATCGGCATTATTTCCGCTCAGCGTGATGGCGCGGCCGTAATTATATATTCTCCGGAGATTGCCTTTAGCCTAAAACAATTGTTTGAGTTTATTTGGGGTGTAAGTTTGCGGTCATAAAAAAATACTCAAAAGTGGAATTTTGCGGCCCAATCCTTGACAGTCTGGCTAAAAATATGGTATGTATCATGAGGAGGTCGCCATGGAAAAGATAAAAAATTTGGTCGGGAATTTCGGAGTGAAGTTTGGCAGGGTAGTCTCGGAGATTGACCACCTGAGGGCACTTTTTAAACTGCTTAATGCTTATCACTGGTCTGGAGTAGTTGGCGATGAAGCCTTGCGCAAGCTGAACAATGCCATGCAAGAGGTAAAAAAAATTCTTGTGGCTAAAGACCTTAATAATCTATCTTCAGTGCATGAAGTCGCAGATGATCTTTATGAATTTTATCGCGATATTATCGCCCTGGAATGGCCTTGGCTTAAGAGCCTTCGAGACCTTAATATACAGTACCTTAAAATATATGGCGGAGACGTATAGTCCATATATAATGGATAGTTACTATCTTCGCCACCCTTTTGTTTTAATTACAAGTCTTGACTAAAATTAAAAATTCCTATATACTCCCCCCATCTTATAATGGAAGTGAGTGAGAATAGTAGTCTGCTTGCAGATTACTATCGAGCGAATGACATTATATGGATACATAATTAACTCTCGCCAGCTACCTTTTTCCTCCCTTGGACCACTCCGGGGCAAGGCTGGGAGGCAATAATAAGGAAAATATGTCAAGAAAAATGCCAACTTTGTTGGAAATGTTAAAGGCCGGTGTTCACTTTGGACACCAAAAGTCACGCTGGCACCCGAAGATGGAGCAATTCATTTTTGGTGTTCGTAATGGCGTGCATATTATTGATCTAGAAAAAACTCAAGCTCAACTTGAGAAGGCTCTAGATTACACCAGAAACTTGGCCGCGAAGGGTCATGTTATTTTATTTGTGGGCACCAAACGCCAAGCTCGCGAAGCTATTAAAGCCGCAGCTTTATCCTGTGAATCCCCATATTTGGTAGAACGCTGGATCGGTGGACTTCTTACCAACTTTGAAGAAGTAAAACGCCGCCTGAAGAAATACAGAAATCTTAAAGAACAATTTGCCAGCGGTGAAATTGAAAAATATACCAAAAAAGAGCAAGTAATGATGAAAAAACAATTAGAAAAATTAGATAAATATTTAATCGGTTTGACTGCTTTAGAAAAATTACCGGACGCAGTTTATATTGCTGATATGCGCACCGAAAAAACCGCTTTGGCCGAAACCGAAAGAACCGAAGTGCCAACCGTAGCTGTTTGTGATAC
>CAZQLV010000050.1:0-6363 GCA_964594385.1 uncultured Gammaproteobacteria bacterium
TGCTCAAAAAAGCTTTGCAGATGGGGCATAAAATTATTGTGGTAATAAATAAAATTGACAAACCGGGCGCCAGGCCAAATTGGGTTTTGGATAAAACTTTTGATTTATTTGTGGAACTAGGCGCGAGTGATGAGGTGGCCGAGTTTCCGGTGATTTATGCTTCTGCCAAAAATGGTAAAGCCGGACTGGCGCCGGATTTAGAATCAATGACTGATATCACACCGGTTTTTGAAACAATTTTAAAATTTATCCCCGAGCCAAAAGTAGATCCGGCTGCACCGTTGCAAATTTTAATCACAACCCTCAGTGCTGATAATTTTAAAGGCAGAATTGCGACTGGCAGAATTTATAATGGCAGTATCAAAACCGGACAAGATGTCATGCATATAAATAGGGAAGGTAAGATGAATAAATGCCGTATTATGGCACTGATGACATTTAATGGTTTGGAAAGAACAGAAGTTAAAGAAGCTGTCGCCGGAGATATTGTAGCGCTGGCCGGGATCCCGGATATAAATATTGGTGAAACAATTGCCGATGTTGCTAATCCGATTGCTTTGCCGCTTCTAAATATAGAAGAACCAACCGTGAAAATGACTTTTAGTGTTAATAATTCTCCATTTGCCGGCAAAGAAGGAGAATTTACCACTTCCAGACAGATTCGCGAACGATTGTTTAAGGAATTAGAAACAGATATGGCTCTCAAGGTAGCCGATGGCACCGAAGGTAATTGGATTATTTCCGGTCGCGGCGAATTACATCTGGCAATTCTTATTGAACGTCTGCGTCGTGAAGGTTTTGAGTTTCAAGTTTCTCGTCCGCAAGTAATTATCAAAGAAATTGACGGTCAAAAAATGACTCCTTATGAACAGGTGTTTATCGAAGTCCCTGAAGCGCATTCCGGAGCTGTAATCCAAAAATTAGGCGGCCGTCACGGAGAACTGCGCGAGATGAGAACTGAAAATGGTATAGTTTTTCTAGAATTTATTATTCCGACGCGCGGATTATTTGGGTATCGCAGCGAATTTTTGACTGACACCAGAGGTTTAGGTATTATAAATACAATTTTCTATCAGTATCTGCCCGATCCGGCCAATTGGCGCGAACGCGATCAAGGGTCACTGGTAGCTCACGAAACCGGTGTTACCAATTTGTATGGGCTTCTTAATGTGCAAGATAGAGGAGTTATGTTTGTTGGTCCGGGCGTGCAGGTATACAAAGGCCAAGTAGTCGGACAAAACGCGCGCAGCGAAGATATTAGTGTTAATGTCTGTAAAGAAAAACAATTGTCCAACATGCGCTCCAAAGGTGATGGTGTCAGTGAGCATTTTAACGCCCCGAAAGTAATGGATTTAGAAGACGCGTTAGAATATATCGGCGATGATGAACTGGTAGAAATTACTCCCAAAAATATTCGTATCCGAAAAGTTGTTTTGGATGAAAACGAAGCCAAACGCAAAGCGAGAGGAATGTAAAAATAGGCCCCATCGTCTATCAGTTAGGACGTGGCCTTCTCAAGGCTAAAAGACGGGTGCGATTCCCGTTGGGGCTACAAATAATCCTGTTTTTCGCGAAAGACAGGATTTTTATTTTTCGCAAATGTAGAAGAATGTGGTATAATAAAAATGATTTGTTTTCATGGTCGAGAAGCAAATTATTTAAATTAACAAATAAATTATTTTTTATCTAAAATTATGTATCATAAGACTTTAAAATATTTTTCTTTGATCGCAACTGTTGTAGGGTTGTTATCAGCTAATTTTGCTTCTGCAGATATTCAACAACTTGTAAATCCTATTGCCCCTTCTCCTATTACCTCAGTATCTGCTGTGACAAAGTCATCGCCAATTGGTTGTTATGATTTTACTGCGAATCTCAAGCCTGGAGCCAAAGGAATCGCAGTGAGACATCTTCAGTATTTTCTTATGCAAGAAGGATCTGACATTCCAGATCAAGAATTTGGCGTTTTTGGTAGTATGACTGCAAACGCAGTTGTTGCGTTTCAGCAAAAATATGCCTCAGAAATCTTAATACCAGCAAAACTTATGCAGGGAAATGGATTTGTAGGTAAAACAACTCGCGCCAAACTCAATTCTCTTTATAGTTGTAATGTTATTCCAGTCACACAAGTTATTAAAAGTTATAACTTAGTTACCGTGCCTGTGCCCACTCTTGCTCCAATATCTCAAGTACGCCTAGCAATTAGTAATACAACCTTAGACCCCAATGGTTTGACAGCCACTTTTTGCAACAAAGGAATCTCAGATGTCCCTACCGCGCCATTTCGTATCCGATTAAATGGTATTAATAGAGATTTTGAAGTTACGGGTGCACAAAAAGCTGGGGCATGTGAGACAGATTCTTTGCCTTATGGAACATGGGGTCTTACTTATGATCCAGGGTCTACTTTTACGGCGGTTGGTATTATAGATCCAAATGGTTATTATAAGACTGCAAGTATACAATATTCTGTTAATGCTACCACCACACTTTCAGTTCCTTCTGTACCTGGCGCCCACCTTACCGTAAGAAGTGTTTTGATTAAAACTACTGGAATTCAAGCAACTCTATGCAACCTTGGCACATCTGATTTGGCAACATTTCCAGTGCGTGTCACTGTTAATGGGGTAAGTAAGGATTTCGATGCAACTATGGCGCATCAAAAAGGCGTTTGTGTGCCGGTAAATTGGACATACGATAATTTTGGATTATCCTACACACAAAATACTTCTTATTCAGTTTCTGTTACAACTGACCCAAACAACCTAATAAGTGAAGTAAACGAATATGATAATACGGCAACTGCTATTGGTGCTCCTTAAAGTTTAAAATCAGCAGTTATACAAAATCCCGTTTGCAGCGGGATTTTGTTTTAGTTAGGCCTTTACAATCAACGCAAAAATTGCTAGTTTAACTTTTAGTAAATTGACAACCAAACAAGGGGTTCTAAATGGAACCGTGGAATGAAGATGGTTGGGAAGGTCAACAGGTTGGCCATTTTACCCTCCAAGCATGCATCCGCATTACTCGTATGAGTACTGTGTATAAGGCTTGTGACATTTTAAATAAATTTCCAACTCCCATTTCAGTCGTTATTAAAGTAGCCACCAACAGTCCGGAACGTCCAGAGTTGATTAATTTTCTGAAAAATGAAGAAGAAATACTCAGGCAGCTAGATCATCCAGGCATTGTACGCTTGTTTGATTCCGGATACATCGGGGAGTCATATTTCTTAGCACTGGAATTTCTAGAGGGCAGTAATCTGAGTGACTATTTATTTGAAGGCAGCTTCTCTTATCTTTATGATATTGTTTCTTGGTTGGTAGATGTTTTAGATGCGCTGGAGTATCTGCATAAAATGGGATTTGTTCATGGAGATATTAAGCTGGAAAATTTAATGCGTACCTCAAGTGGGGTTAAAATTATTGATTTTGCCTTGGCTACCCAGGCATCATCGGTTGATGATTCTGCCGGATCTGGTACTGGCCCTAAAGTAATTTTCGGCACCCCTCCATACATGCCACCAGAACAATGGATTGACGATGGCTATTTGGATGGTCGCGTTGACATCTTTGCTTTAGGCGTTGTTTTATACGAGCTTTTGACCGGCAAAACTCCTTTCCCAACGTTTAAACCGGGTGAGCCTATCAAAAATATCTCAGAAGGGTATTGGAATACAAGGTCAGTTGAGCTTCCCGATTCTATTCCGCAAGAGGTAAGAGAGATGTTGGAAGATATTATTTGGGAAGCCACGCAGCCAGAACGCGATTTACGTTTTTCTACAGCACAAGATATGCGCGAAGCATTGTCGGCTGCCTTACCTTTAATTGAGGAGGTTAGATTAAAGCAGATCGCTGAAGATACAAGAGATATTACTCAGCCTTTAGTTGTCCCCCAGTTGTGAGGCTAGGGTAGCTGTTGTATCATTTGTTATCTATGGTTTATTGGCCACTTGCACTCGCAGGCGGTCTTTTTTTATTGACAAATTTATGCGCTAATAATAAAATTGCCATTAATATCCACGTCACAAAGGAAGGGGCGATCATGAGAAACGATCTCATCCGTGCAAATACTATTGATGAAGCTTTGGAAATCATCAGTGTTTATAATCACAAAGATGTCGAAGCTTTATCTATGATTGGCTCAGAAGAGGTTAAGCACATCCTCACTTTAGCCGGAGGGTTCTGGGAGCACAATTCAAACTCCCGCTATCATGCAGTAACTCGTCGTCATAAGCATACTAAAGGATATGTTTCCGTGCCGGCCGCGATAGTGTATCCGGCAATTAATCGTCTATTTGCCAGGTTACTTGTGGAAAAGATTAGGAGGGGTTTATTTGTTGAGTTCAACCCGATTGATTTGGTTGTTGGTTCCGATCATGCCGCGGCTCTCTTTTCTTATGCTGTGGCAGATATTCTAGTTACAGAATTCGGCTATTCTAAGATCAGATGCGATTTCACCGAAAAAGTGTTGAAGCATGGGGAAGAGATTCAGAAGTGGAGCCGGCATATTATTGGCCCACGTCAATCTGTTTTGCATATTGAAGAATTGTGCACAAGCTTTTTGACGGTGCAACGCGTGCGCGATGGTATTGCCAATTTCCATATTGGTTATCCAATTAACTATGTGCCGGTTATTGGTATGGTAGTAAATCGTACCGGGACAGATGTCTTGTATACCGGTTCGGGTCTTTCTAGGGCTAGTCGTGTTGTCGCGCTACTCAACATCAAATTTGATGAATACGATGTTGAAAATGGGCAAGACTGTCCACTCTGTGCCAGTGGTTCCGAGCCGCTGGAAGATGTGAAAAAAGACGCCGCCACCTGGGCTAAGCTTACCGGTCATTAAGACATATAGCTTTTTATCGGTGGACAGGGTTTGTAAAAACTGCCCGCTGATTCGTTAGATTTTTAAAGTTAGAAATCTGGCGAGTCGGGCAGTTTTTTGTTTTTATATAGATTGACCGAATGCAATATTTTCGGTATAATGATTTACTATAGTTTCTAGAGTTGAGTTAAGTCATAAATTTATTTATGACTTGCGAAACTCGACGTAACTTCAAGCTTTGCTTATGCAATCAGGATTTTGGAAAAAATTGAAAAAACCTATTTTTGTTCTCGCGCCGATGGCTAATGTTACCGACGCTGCTTTTCGGCGCGTTATTGCCAAATATGGCAAACCAGATGTGATGTGGACAGAGTTTGTTTCTTGCGATGGCCTAATGTCGGCCGGCAAAGACAAGTTGCTGATAGATTTCATGTACACAAAAGTGGAACGCCCGATTGTAGCGCAGATTTTTGGATCAAAACCAGATAATTTTTATAAAACTGCTTTGTTAATCCAAGAATTAGGATTTGATGGTATAGATATAAATATGGGTTGCCCGGATAAAAATGTAGAAAAGCAAGGTGCCGGGGCGTGCTTAATGAAAAATCCACAGTTAGCCCAAGAAATTATTAAAGCTACCCAGCGCGGCGCAGGCAAGTTGCCGGTATCGGTAAAAACTCGCATTGGTTATAACAAAAATAATTTAGCCGAGTGGTTGCCGTATTTGTTAGAAACCGAACTGGCGGCCATTACTGTGCATGCGCGCACGCGTAAAGAAATGTCGCTCGTGCCGGCGCATTGGGAAGTGGTAAAAGACGCCGTGGCCATTCGCGATAAATATGATAGCTCAGAAAATAAAACATTAATTTTGGGCAATGGCGATGTGAGAGATTTGGCCGATGGTGAAGAAAAAATAAAAGCAACCGGCGCTGACGGGGTAATGATTGGGCGAGGGATTTTTGGTAATCCGTGGTTGTTCAATCGCAGTGTTGTGCCCGGCAGTATTGGTATAAAAGAAAAATTAAAAGTAATGGTAGAGCATACTTATTTGTTTGAAAAAATTTTAGGTGAGCATAAAAATTTTGATATCATGAAAAAGCACTACAAGGCCTATGTAAATGGCTTTGATGGCGCTAAAGAACTGCGAATTAAGCTGATGGAAGGCGCAAAAACAGCCGCCGATGTAGAAAAAATTGTGGTTGATTTTTTGGGAGGGTAGGTATATATTAGATTGATGGAATTCAGCTATAAATTCTACAATACCACTGCCTCAGCCTGGGAAGGGATGCGTGAGGCAATTTTGGCTGCCAAAAAATCAATTTATTGGGAGATTTTTACTCTTACAGACGATCTGGCCGGTCAGCCGTTTATAGATTTATTGTGCGCCAAAGCCAAAGAAGGCCTGGATGTAAAATTAATCACCGACGCTATCGGCAGCTTTTATTTATCCAGAGAAGCCACAGCCCGCTTGAAAAATTCGGGGGTCAAATTTTTGAATTTTAATAATTTGCGGCCGCATTTTTTTATTCAAGACTG
>CAZQLV010000051.1:0-6234 GCA_964594385.1 uncultured Gammaproteobacteria bacterium
ATTAAAATGCCATTTCCAGCGGTAGCCATTGGCATAAGCGCTGTAGGTTTGTAGTGACAAATGCATAAACGCGCCCAGCACCACACCCCAAGCCAAGCCGCTAACACCAACTATAGGTACTAAAACAACGGCGCCGATAATAATTCCCAAATTATAAAAAATTGGAGCAATTGAATAGAGAAAAAATGCGCGCAACGATTGTAATACGCCGCCAATTACCATAGAGAGTCCTAGCATGATAGTGGATCCAAACATAATGCGAGTAAAAGTCACGACTAATTCTTTGGAGTAACTGTTAAATCCCGGCGCAATCAGCGGCGCCAAAATAGGCGTGAAGGCAATGCCAAAAAAACTAAGGATTAACAAAAATACGCCAGTAATATTAAGGACATTATTGGCCAAATTCCAGGCCGGAGTTTTGTCTTCGCCTTGATTAAATAATTTGCTAAACGTGGGAATAAATCCGGCGCTTAACGCTCCAACAATCAGTAAGTTATAAATTAAATCCGGAATTTTGAATGCGGCATAATAAGCATCCATTATCGGTCCGGCGCCAAAATAATGCGCAAAAATACGATCGCGTGCCAGGCCCATGACGCGGCTTAGTAGGGTGGCGGCAGAAATAATAATTGCGGCTCCGGTGATAGACTTAGATTGACCGTTGAGAAGCTTAAACATAATTAAGGGGTGCTGCTGGTAGAATCGGTTTTTAAATTAACTGTCAGAACCGCGTATTCGGCGCCTTTACCTGCCGGTCCCTGCACATACATTGAGCCGGTAATATTGTCTTTGCTAAACGAAAATTGTTGTATGCCTTCACCTTCGCTTTCCACGTCTATATTATATGATGATTTTTTTAATTCGGTTTTGTAATAACCGATAATAAAAAATGGGTCGGCGTCCAAGTTACGCCATTCTATTTGCACCGTATCGCGATGATCGCTCACTGGCGCGCTAATCATTTTCCATAAATTTGTTATGGAAGTTAATTTATCGGTGTTGCCATTATTTTGAGAATTTTTATCCAAAGTGAGAAGTAGGGGAGACAAAATAATTTTGGGGAAAATAGCGGCGATTTCTATGCCGCGATTTTTGTATTTTCCGGAAATAAAAGTGATTTGATCTATATTATTTTGATCATATAGAGGTATGTCGGTGGGGAAATTATCTGGCACGCTTTTGAGCGTTTGCGGGCCGCTGCCCATGGCCACGCGAATAAAAATTATAATGCCGATAATAAGCAAAACCAAACATCCGCAGCCAGTGACACAGGCTCGTTTGATAGCAGAAAAAGCGGAATATTTTTTGGTTAGTTCGCCAATCGGTGGTTCAACTATTTCAACGTTATTTATGTTGCGTCGCATACTAATTTAAGTAAACGTATTGTAGCAGAAAATTTAATTTTTGGATAGTTATTTTATCTTATCTATATTTATGTTATAGTAAATTTGTTCTTAGACAATCCAAACCGGAGAGGAGGTTCCTGTGGCAAAAAAAGATGGGGACCTGCTCTTCTTTGAGTTTTCCCCCTTACCGATTTCAAGATCCTCAGTTGGTATTGAGGCCAGCCTAGGTTTGCAGCTTGCGTTTTTAGTAGTTGGAGATACTTTGCTGAAAAGATTACCAATCAGCATTATGGCCAAGCTCAAGTCGCCAATATCAGCTGATGTTTTATTTTTGGTCGCAGGTGGTAATCCCAACGGCATCGCTCCTGAACGAGCAAGATCCGCTATTATGGTTGCAGAAACCTTGTCGACAATTTGGGATATGTTAAAATTAACACTCCCCAAAAATTTGTTAGGCAAGAGGTGTACTTTTTTGGTTGGAATAGATAAGACAAACGGTAGAATATCATTTAGGAACAAAGTGGTCATTACTCCCACTCAGATGCTGTCTCGCATAAGTAAAGAGATGAAAAAAAATACAAGAATCACATATACTGTAGTTATGGTAATGTGGAAAGCGTTGCTTTCTGTTATAAGAGAAGGAAGAATTAATCTTCCCGGATTGCGCAGAAAAGTTTCTAAATAGTATGTTCGTTTAGATAGCGCTAGGCTAAACCCCGAGCGCTGTTTTTATTTGATTTAACGAAATCATGCCGCGTACCGTCCATTGAAACGCGGCGCTTATTTTATTTTTGTCCGATTATTGTTATACTATTTCCGAAGTAATTAATAAACTATCTATAGTTATGCGATTATCCTTTTTCGGAGCCGCGGGAGAAGTAACCGGTTCATGCAACATGTTTACAGCGGGGGAACGTAAATTTTTAGTGGATTGCGGCATGTTTCAGGGTAGCCAAGAGGAAGAAGCCAAAAATAAAGAACCGTTTCCATTTAATCCGGCGGAAATCTCCGGAGTGATGGTTACGCACGCGCACTTAGATCATGTCGGCCGTCTGCCGCTACTAGTAAAAAATGGCTATGAAGGCTATTTTTATGCAACTCCGCCGACCGTAGAATTAGCAGAGCTTGTTTTGGAAGATACACTGCATATCATGTTGTACAATCAAAGTCATCATAATGAACCGATTTTGTACGACAGCACCGATATCGCCAAAGTCATGGCACGATTTAAGCCGACCGATTATAATAAAAAAACATTGTTGTCCGAAGGCGTTTATTTTACCCTGCATGATGCGGGCCATATATTTGGTTCGGCGTTTATAGAGATCGAAGCCGAAGGCAAGCGCGTAGTATTTTCCGGCGATGTCGGAAATGTAAATGTGCCGATTTTAAAAGATACGGAAAACTTGCCAAAAGATATAGATGTTTTGGTTTGTGAATCAACTTATGGAAACAGATTACACGAATCCAGCGACAAGCGCGAGGAAATTTTAACAAAATTAATTTCCGACGCGATTGCTCGGGGCGGAACACTGATGATCCCGTCTTTTTCTTTGGAAAGAACTCAGGAATTAATTTATGAATTAAACAATTTGGTAGATCGTAAACATCTGTTGCCACGCATACCGATTTTTTTGGATAGTCCACTGGCCATCAAAGCTAGTCGAGTGTACCTTAAATATCCGCAATATTATGACACAGAAGCCGACAAATTTTTAAAAAACGATGATGACTTATTTGATTTTCCGGGACTGGTTATGACCGAAACGGTAGAGGAATCTAAAAAAATAAATAATACTCCCGGACCAAAAATTGTGATTGCCGGCGCCGGTATGATGACCGGCGGTCGCATTTTGCATCATGCGTTGCGGTATTTGTCGGATGCCAAAAACACTTTACTTATAGTCGGCTATCAATCGGCCAATACGTTGGGGCGAAGAATTTTGGATGGCCAATCACCAGTGCAAGTTATGGGAGAAAGTATCCCCGTTCATTGCCAGGTAAAAGCGATTGGCGCGTTATCGGCCCACGCGGATCAAAATAAGTTTTTAAAATGGATAGGCGCAGCTGCAAAGCTTAAAAAAGTTTATCTCAATCACGGTGAGCCAAGCGTATCGGCAGCACTGGCCGAAAAATTACATGCTGAATTAGGTGTAGAGGTTGAGCTGGCTAGTCTGGGTGTAGAGGTTGAGGTGTAGGACATATTTTAGTAATTTAGGGGGTTGTTTAAATCGGTTGGTTTATTGACCGGTTGCTTTTTTTATGCTTAAATTAGGCTGTCTAAAACGCACAAACCAATCAAGGAGAAAGGCTATGACGGCTAACCCACAATGGGAGTGGAAGAAAGTTTTTGAAGGTAAGACTAAGATTGGGAAAATTAGAGTAGATGAGTACGGGAACAATCTTGAGCCCGGGACTGTAACAATTCAGTCAAAGGATTTGATTACTGCCTACGATAACCCTGCCTTCACTAAGCCGTTTGATGGCAAAGCTATAGTTTCTACTACGACAACGCGTAAAGTATTTGAACTTTTGAAATACCATGGCATTCCCGTTGCCTACAAATACCAAGTTTCTTTTGAAGCGTTTGCAGCGATATTATGCAATATGATTCAATTGGAGGTGATAACTCGTCGTTATGTGGCCAAAGGTAGCAGCTACTCCTTGCGACATCCGGAAATACCTATAACTCATCCACCATATCGGCTTGATGAACCAATAGTAGAGTTTTTTCTCAAGACAACTCGTGGAGGTATTGTTGGTCAGGATGGACAGCTACAAGAACTGGGGCTTGATGCCGCCAAAGGCCAGGAAGATCCGCTGATTCTTGATCCATATACTTCCGATTGGAGGCTGTGGCATTCCAAGAAGCCTGTCGGTATTGAAGATGAGATAAAGCAAACGATTCCTGCTCTCTATAATATTGCCCTGATCAAGCTCATGTCCGAGTTGGCAAATAAAGTTTTTCTCATTTTGGAGAAACAGTGGGCAGTATTTGGGTGGCATCTTATTGATCTGAAGATTGAATTTGGTATTACGCCAGATGGTCAACTGGTTGTGGCCGATGTAATTGATAATGATTCTTGGCGCCTGTGTGATGAAAACTGGGTAGAAAGAAGCAAGCAGGTCTTCCGTGACGAAGGCTGGAGTTATAAGGTATCGGACAATTACAGCCTTGTTGCTCGCTATGCTCAGGAATTCTATATTCCACAGCCACCATACGAGGGTTTTGTGTGGTATTAATAAAAATTTGCTTGACTTATAAATAGTTCTACCGTCTGCTGGCGCACCGCGCTGGTTGGGCGGTTTTTTAATTCAGCGGAATCATGCCGGGCAGCGCCTGCCTGCCGGCAGGTCCATTGAAGCCAGGCTTTTTGTAAAATAATTTTTAAAAATGTTATCCACAGTTATGAGCATGTGGTCTTTTTTGTTTTATCTTAGCCAAAATAATAGATGTTTAAAATGGAAAAAAATGTTGACGAATGTTTTAAAGTGGTATAAAATGGATTGTAGTGGAATGAAGTGGGGAAAATGCTTGTCTCTCTACTTAAATAATTCTTTTTTCCGCTATATGTTCATTGGTGAATACAATCATAGTTTAGACGATAAAGGCAGAATGGCTATTCCGGTCAAGTTTCGCCGTGAGCTTTCCAAAGGCGCGGTAGTCACTCGCGGTTTGGACAATTGTCTTTTTCTCTACACCAAAACCGAGTGGGAAAAATTAGCTGAGAAATTAGCTGCCTTGCCTATCAGTCAATCCAACAGCCGCGCGTTTTCTAGATTAATGCTCGCCGGTGCGATGGATGTGGAACTGGACAAACAAGGCCGAGTAATTTTACCGGAATATTTACGACAGTTTTCTGGAATTAAAAAAAATTTGGTGATTGCGGGTTTGTATAATCGGTTGGAAATTTGGGATCAAGAATTGTGGAATAAATATAAAAATCAGACTGAAGCCGAAAGCGGCGCGATTGCCGAAAAAATGGGGGAGCTGGGAGTTTAAGATGAAAAGAAAATTATATGAAGCATGTACCTGTCTTACCACACGAAGCGATTGATTCTTTACAATTAAAACCGGGAATGAATGTGGTTGATTGCACGCTCGGCGATGCCGGACACAGCGAAGCGATGTTAGAAAAAATATCACCAAACGGCAAATTACTTGGTATAGATCTCGATCCGGAAGCGGTCCTGCGCGCCAAACAATTTTTATACAATTTTGCGGATAGAACCGTATTAGCGCGAGATAACTTTGCTAATTTAGAAGAAATAATTAATAAAAATAATTTTCAACCTGTAAATGCAATTTTGATGGATCTGGGTTGGTCCACACCCCAGTTTGAAGAACGGGGGAGAGGATTCAGTTTTTTGACCAACGAACCGCTTGATATGAGATATGGCTCAGCTGAAAGCCAGACCGCTGCCGAAATTGTCAATAGTTATAGCGAAACAGAGTTAAGTAAAATTTTTAAATTATTAGGCGAAGAAAATTTGCATGCGGAAATTGCCAGAGCCATAACAATATATAGGAAGAACAAAAAAATTGAGACAACGGCGGAACTTACGGAAATAATTTTGGAAGCGTACCGACAAAAATTACAGACAAACAAAGAAATTCCCTGGGTGGGAGGATTGCACCCGGCAACCAAAGTATTCCAAGCGTTGCGTATTGAAACCAATCATGAGCTTGATAATTTAAAAAAAGCCTTGCCGCAAGCTGTCGAAGCTTTAGCAAAAGGTGGCAGGTTGGCGGTGATTACCTTTCATTCTTTAGAAGACAGAATTGTTAAACAGTATTTTCAGTCAATTATAAACAAACAAATAAAATTAATTAATAAAAAACCTATCGTTGCTAGCGATGAAGAAGTTAAAAATAATCCCAGAGCTC
>CAZQLV010000052.1:0-6202 GCA_964594385.1 uncultured Gammaproteobacteria bacterium
GATCTTGGCACCAGCAGATAGGCGCCATCTTCTCCCGTAATGGATTTTAGCATGCCGGTTGGGGCATCGCTTAGCACCAGTGTTTTTATGTCGTCATTATTTATTTCTTTGCTCAAACTGGCCAGAAACATTATTTGGCCGAAATCAATATTAGTGACAATATGTTGTGATAAAGAAGCAATAATTTTTTGCAGAGTCATTGGATTTAAGAAAGTATCTGTGGAAAGCATTTTTTTCTTGAAAGCGGCCAGCACCAATTGTTGGCGTTTGGCTCTGGCAAAATCCGAACCCTCGCCATTGTTGCCATGACGGGAGCGAGTAAAGATGAGTGCGCGTTCGCCATCCATATGTTGCGGGCCGACTTCAAAGGATATAGTTTGAAAAGAATCGTTTGGCCCGGGATAGGCGGTGTCCACAAATGATTTTTCCACATCTATATTTACGCCTCCGACCGCGTCTATTAATTCTTGGAAGGCGCTAAAATCCACGCGCGCATAGTAGGGAATATTTATGCCAAATGTTTGTTCAAAAATTTTACGCGCGTATTCGCCGCCGTTGCCGGCCTGTTCGGCTTCGCCAAAAGCATTGGCGTTATTTATTTTTCTGATACCATGGCCGGGGATATTCACCGACAAGTCTCGAGGTATAGATATCATGGAGACTTGGTCGGTGCTGGGTTTGATACTTAGGATTATGTTAGTATCGGTTAAATATGGTCCATCGTGTCCGGTACCGCCAATTCCGAGCAGCAAAATATTAATGCGGTCATCTTGCTGGCCGGCCATTATATTGTTAGATTGGAAAATAAAATTTTTTACAGTTTGCAAGAAGCCTATTTTTTTGGGTTTAAGGGTAACCGGGTCGTAGTCACCCGCGCTGCTTGGCCACCTAGCCATAGAATAAGTGCGCAAAAATAAGATGCCCATAATAACGGCCCCTAAAATAAAAAACACCACCCATTTAGCATTTTTTTTGGGGGGAGGGGGAAGAGGATAATTCTGCGGTTGAAGTAAATTTATTGGCTGTTCATCCGTCATATTTGCGTTGCTTCTATATATTATACGTATGAAAATCGTAAAAAAGTGCATCCGTGAAAATTAATTTTATCATAAAATTTTAGCAAAGGCAATTTTGTAAATTGATTGATTCTAAAAATTTAATATGTTATACTTCTTATTAAAGAAGCGATGTTGGGCGGGGAGCGTTACGGGTTTATAGCTCAGTTGGTTAGAGCGTACGGTTCACATCCGTAAGGTCAGAGGTTCGAGCCCTCTTAAGCCCACACAAGAAAGTGGGCAAAAATAATTTTTAAATATGCCAATTAATTTAAATAAACAAGATGCAAGTACCGGAGATTTGGTTTTTTCTTGGTCTGTAAAAGAATATGAACAGCACGACCGAGGACGTAATTGGTATATGATAATGGGAGCGGTGGGGATAGGGCTCTTGCTTTTTTCCGTAATTTCTGGTAATTATCTATTTGCGCTTATAGTAGTACTATTTGGCATTATCTTATTTCTGCAGGATACCCAAGCGCCATTAGATGTATTCTTCGCCATCACCGAGGCGGGGATAGTGGTGGGCGATAAGTATTATCCTTTCAAAGAATTGGCAAATTATTGGATAGTCTATAACCCGCCGGAAGTAAAAAATATTTATTTCGTCACTAACAACATCTTAAAACATCGCTTGCAAGTGCCGCTTTTGGATATTGATCCGCGCCCGATAAGAGATTTTCTTAATCAATTTATCGTGGAAGATGTAGATCAAGAAGAAGAGCCACTTAGCGATCGCTTGGGCCGGGTATTCAAGCTGCATTAAAATAAAAGCGTCCTCGTCGTTCAATGGATAGGACACTGGCCTGCGAAGCCGGAAATTTAGGTTCGACTCCTAACGAGGACACAATATTTAATATCCACAAGAAGTAGTTAATCTTATTTGACTGCCTTTTTTTGGTATGTTAGTTTAGGTGTATAACTTTATTCATTATAAATAATACATATGACAACTCGTCAAGTATTGGTTAAGTTAAGAGGGAAATTGTCGACACGTTTTTATAGAGGCTCAATTGGTGCTATTTCATTTTTGATAGTTGCGGGAGCAGCTATTTTTGTTTGGCCTACACTAACGAAAGCTTTAACTATTACAGATGGCATGGAAGCCGGCTGGGAGCTTGGCCAGCCAAATTTTACGACCGGATTAGATTTAACTGATGCTAACTTTGGTGCAGTTCAACCGCCAACTGCCAGTTCAATGTATTTTCCTGGGGGTGTCGCTTTTGACCCAATTCAGAAGACATTATTTGTGGCGGATGCAAATAATAACCGTATTTTAGTTTATTTAAACACCGTGCCTGGCGCCGGATTCAACAATCGTCCGGCCGATCGCGTGCTCGGCCAAGTAGATTTTACTTCTAGCGCACAAAATACTATTTGTGGCGGTGGATCCAGTGGTACTATAAATGCCTGCGGTCTGTTCGGACCATCCGCTCTTTGGTTTGATGGTGTTAACAACCGTCTTTGGGTTTCCGATGTAATGAACTATCGTGTTCTCGGTTTAAATTTGCCAACAAACCATTCTTCAATTGCAAATGGTGCGGCTTGGACTTATGTTCTGGGTCAGCCAAACTTTGTTTCTGCCACTATAAATAATCCGTGCGGCGGCGGTGTTGGCGGAAATAATACCAGTACAAATTCTTGCGGCTTTGATTATCCGCTTGGAGTTAGTGGTGGAGCAGGGCACTTGTTTGTAGCCGATAACGACAATCGTCGCGTGTTAATTTTTGATACCGCTACCATTACTAATGGCCAAGCAGCTGTGGGTGTTCTTGGAAAACCAAATTTCTTTACTCGAGATCTGCAAACAACTCAAGCCGGACTAGGATTAGTTTGCGATGTTGATTTTAATGTTGCCAAAAGTCGCCTGTATGTTGCTGATTGTAGTAATAATCGTGTGATGGTTTGGGAAGGATTTAATCCGGCCAGTTTCTCTGATGGTGCTCCGGCTAGCAAAGTGCTCGGTCAGCCGGATTTTACCACGGCTTCTGTAAATACAGCCTGCGGTGGCGGATCTAACGGTTCAACCAATGCTTGCGGTTTGTCCGGATCGGGCGGTGTTGGATTTGATACAGCTAATAATCGTTTATTTTTGTCTGACACCGGCAATAGTCGCGTCTTAGTCTTTGATGATACAGCTCTCACCAATGGTCAGGCAGCTATTAATGTTTTGGGGCAACCAAATTTAACTACCGGATTTGACGCCTATAACGCCAACCCGGCCAGCTCTTCTGTGTCTAAATCTCTGATGCGTGGAGTGGACGATGTTGTCTATGACTCTTCAGCAGATAATTTGTATGTGGCAGATGGCTTCAATCACCGCGTTATGGTTTATGGATCTCATGTTGGTGATTATCCGGTTTCTGTAAGTGGAGGCGTTGCTACAGTAAGTGGCAATACCGCAAGCATAACCTCGGCAGGCGGTAATCCATTCTCAGTAGTATTCCCAGATGGCACTACAGCTGCTGTATCAAGTTCGGCCATAACTGTCACCGTTGGTGATGGGGGTGGAACAGCACCATCTATCATTGTTAATGCAGATCTACATGGATTGACCAAGACTGTCACGATGAAGTGGTATGCTAATCATGACCTATGTGTTAAGGATGTGGCGAACGCAACTATTACAACTCAAGGGTCTTGTATTGGTGGAGTGTTGGTTCCCCGTGTCTGGTTTGATACGTTGAACGAATGTGCTAATTGGAAAATAGGCGGAACAGTTTGTCATGTGGGTAGTAATATTGTTATTACAGGTTTGCAACACACCGCTCTGTCGTATATGCAAGACTCGGACAATGATGGTGTCAATGATGGTTCGGATTTATGCCCCAATACAAATTTAAGTGGGCCTATCCCAACTTTGTATTTACGTTACGGAAATATGGGTGATAACAAAACTATTTCCGGTTGCAACGCCAGCCAAATTTTGGCTTGTAAGGGTGGAACCAATTCGGACGAACGTAAGTATGGCATTAATCCTTATACTCAGCTTTATTTCTCTCTTCATTTATATTGGGCCAAGGATACACGTCCGGCAGATGGCATTCCGGATTGCTTGCAAGCGTATACTATGTTTGGGAATTAGACCACTAAATAAAAAGCGCCTCGTGTGGGGCACGGGGCGGGTTCATATTTGTTTAGCATCTTCTTTTAGTTTTTGTAGGCATGTTGGGCAGAGCGGATTTATCTGGGTATCTTCGCTATAATATTCCGGTTCTCGCCACCACATCACGCATTTTTCATTTTGGCAGTGCGCATTTTTTAGTTCTTCGTCAGTGGGATCTTTGGCATCAGTACCAGGGAATAGGCCGAGTACATGACAAAATTCATGGAGCGCTAGCATATGAACAGCTATCCAGAAGCAGAATTCTCTTCTTTGTCTTTCTATTGGATTTTCTCCCGGTCCTGGGTAGGAAAATCTTTTTAACTGATCATGCAAAGTAATCACGGCTCCTTGACCATGGCGGGCAATTCCGTCAATTAGTCGCAAAGAATCAGAGCTATAATGCAGAGGTTCTCTGACCACTGCCAGTTCATATTTTGGCTCTTCTTTGTAGAAAGGACTCGCTTGCAAAGAATCAAGTAGCGCTACACTATTGAGATGATTATCTATCTGGCTTTTTCGCTTAGCAAAGGCAATATGCCAATCAAAGCTCAGAAATGGTGGAAGCATGTTAACTTGGTTGAGCCAGCCGGGTAATCGTCTTTGGCCAAGATTTTCCAGTCTAAATTTATGAGGAATATTGGCCAATAAAAGAACTCTATCTATAGCGCTGAGAACTCCATGCAGCATATCTGGTTGAATATCCGGTGACCACAAAATGTGTATAGGTTGAACTCTGCGGTGTCTCATGGCCCACCTCCTTACTGCTCGAAGTAGCCATAAATGTAGTATATGCTATAGATTTTTTTTTGCAAACTTGTCTGCTGGTAGGCAGGTTATCCACAATTTATTTATCTTTAGTTAATTTAGCTATATTATTATTTTTGTGGTATAATAGTCGCGCATAACGAAGCAGTCTTTATATGATCACTCATAGAGTCGCTACTAGATTAGCTCCGGAACCACCGGTCCGTTTTTATCGCACTATTGCAGTAACCTTTTTAGTGGTTACCCTAATTTTGTTAGGCGTAATAATATTTTTTACTTCCAAAAAAGCTACTATCGTTATTGTGGCTAAGACAGATAATAAAAATATAAATTTGGATGTTAATGTGGCTAAACAAAAAAATGGAGATCTTTCTGTAGCGGGTATTGTCACTACCACCAAATTTATTTGGTCGCAAAAATATTTGCCTACGGGCAATAAAATAAGCGATGGCGTGGCCATAGGCACAGTCACTTTATATAACGATACCGCCGCTCCGCAAATTTTAATCAAAACAACCAGATTACTCACTCCGGCCGGAGTTTTGTTTCGTATTTCCGATAGGGTGCTGATACCGGCTAAAGGCCATGTAGATGCCGATGTTTATTCCGATCAAACTGGTTCCAGTACTAATATTGGTCCGAGTAAATTTATAATTCCCGGTTTATCTGAAGATAAACAAAAAGTTATTTATGCTTCCAGCACCAAACCAATGACTGGCGGCGTGAGAAAAGTAGGAATCTTGAGCGCTGAAGATATTAAAGCGGCCAAATCCGATTTTGCCGCTAAAGTAAAAGAGAAGGTAGAGAGCGGGCTAGAAGATGCCGGATCTTTTGGAGAAAAATTAGTATTTGTTCCAGATAGTAACATTACTATAGATAAACAAGTTGGCGAAGAAGTAAGCGAGTTTACGTTGTCCGGCACGAGCACAGTTATTATTGTCTATTATAATAAGGAAAATGTAAAATCAATTGTGGCTAAAGAAATACAAAATAAAGTGGATGCCAGCACTGAAAAAGTTTTGTCTGTTAATAAAGAGCCGCAAATCTCTCTGAGCAGTTATGATTTAGAAAAACAAGAAGCTCAACTCTCTGTTTATCAGGATGTGTTGGTAACTTTGGATGTAAATGGAGATAAGCTGTCGGTAAATAATTTTTTTGGCAAACAGAAAGACGAAATAGAGCGCTATGTGTTTGGATTGGGTCATGTAGTGGGCGTGGATGTTAAATTCTCTCCTTCTTGGATGAGAAGCGCACCATCGGTGGCCGATAAAGTGCA
>CAZQLV010000053.1:0-6192 GCA_964594385.1 uncultured Gammaproteobacteria bacterium
GTCCTTGGGGTTTTGAATGGTATTCAGTTTTTGGCCTATTACTTATGTTGTTAGTAGTATGGTATTTGCAAATAAGTTTCATTCTTATAAAATCGAAATTAACTATTGTTCAGAATAAATAAATTTTGAATATGATCAAAACCCGTTTTGCACCCAGCCCGACCGGATATTTACATGTCGGCAACATTCGTTCCGGTTTGTATTCTTATTTATTTGCCAAAAAACATGGTGGTAAACTTGTGTTGCGTATTGAAGATACCGATAGAGAACGGCATGTGGAGGATGGGGTAGAAAGCATTTTAAAAATTTTGGCGTGGATAGGAATTGTGCCGGATGAAGGGCCGCAGTTAGAGGGTGGGAAAATTGTTCAAATAGGGGAAAATGGTCCATATATTCAATCGGAACGTTTGGAAATATATAAAAAATATGCGCAAGAGCTATTAGAAGCCGGCCATGCTTATTATTGTTTTTGTACTTCGGAAAGATTAGAAAAATTACGCGCCGATCAGCAAGCCAAAAAAAGACCAACCGGTTATGATGGCCATTGTTTATCTGTTGACCCGAAAGAAGCTAAACAAAAAGTAGAGGTGGGAGAAAAGCATGTAATACGTTTAAAAATGTTAAAATCCGGCGAAACAGTTTTTAACGATATGATCCGCGGGGAAGTGCGATTTAAAAATGAATTGGTGGATGATCAGGTGTTAATCAAATCCGACGGTTTTCCCACGTATCATTTTGCGGTGGTAGTTGACGATCACTTGATGGGTATTACCAATATTATTCGGGGAGATGAATGGATAAGCAGCGTGCCAAAACATGTTCAGCTTTATAAATATTTTGGTTGGGAAGTGCCGCAGATGGCGCATTTGCCACTTATGCTTAACCCGGATAAATCTAAGTTAAGCAAACGCCAAGGAGATGTGGCTACTGAGGATTATAGAAAGAAAGGCTATTTGCCGGAAGCGTTGATAAATTTTATGGCATTTTTGGGTTGGAATCCGGGTACAGAAAAAGAAATTTATACACTTGATGAGCTAATTGCTGATTTTGATTTGGCTAAAGTTGGTAAAACCGGCGCAGTGTTTAATATTGAAAAATTAAATTGGTATAACAAGCAATATATAAAACAATTATCCAATGAGCAGCTTTTGGAATTAAGTATACCCTGGCTTAAGGAGGCAAAATTTGAACAGTATCAAGTATTAAGTAGTAAGTATCAAGCAACTCTACCACAGGCTGTCGGGCTTGAAAGAGAGCGAATTACAACTTTGTCCGAATTACCTGAAGCGATTAGGTTTGTTTTTGATTTGCCGGGATATAAACCCGAATTATTGATTTGGAAAAAAAGTTCGCATGAAGAAGTGAAGAATATTTTGCCACAGCTCGTAGAGTTTTTTGCTAGTTTGGATGAAAATGATTTTGCTAAACAAAATTTAGAAGAAAAAACCAAAGCCTGGATAGCCGAAAAGGGTTTAACTGTAGGCTCAGTACTCTGGCCAATGCGTGTAGCCCTCTCTGGCCAAGAAAATTCTCCCGGACCGTTTGAAATAGCCGAAGTTTTAGGCAAAAAAGAGACAATTACCCGTCTTCAATTAGCTTTGGATAAAATATAGCAAAAATCGTGGTATAATACTTTTATGAGAAAAAAGGCCCTTATTTTTGTATTTATTTTAGCTTTAGTAGTAACGCCTATTTTTGTGCGTCCACAAATAGTTCACGCAACTTCCGCCGAAATTGATGCATTAAACAAAGAAATTGAAGCAAAAAAAGATAAGATAAGACAATTGGAGCAAACTATTGATAAATATAATAATAATATTGCGCAAACAGAAACGCAGGCCCAATCATTAAAAAATCAATTAAATATTTTAGATAATCATATTGCCAAAGCGCAAGCTGATTTAGATGTGACTCAGACAAAAATTGATCAAGCGCAATTGCAAATAGAAGCGCTACAACTGAGTATTGCGGACAAAGAGGCAACCATGGAAAAACAAAAAGCAATTATTGCCAAGATGATTCAGGATATAAACGCTGATAAACAAAAAAATTATTTGGAAGTATTATTGACTAATGATAGTTTTTCCAGTTTTTACAATCAATTGCAATATACTGTTAAAATATATCAGGATGTCGGCAAGTCCGTAAAAATTTTACGTCTGCTCAAAGAAGATTTGCAATCAAAACAGGCTCAGGTGGCCACAACCAAAAAAACATATGAAGATTTAAAAAAAGAATTGGAAGGTAAAAAAACAAACCTACAAAATCAATCTGATGCCAAGCAGCAATTGCTGATTGCAACCAAATCTTCCGAATCAAAATACAAAACATTGCTCAGCAGTTTAAAACAACAATATCAGGCCGAAGTAGACGATCAACGAGCTGCCGAGGAACAGGTGCGAAAAAAATTAGAACAAGAAAATAAATTAGAAGCCACCGGCGCCGTAATCAATTGGCCGGTGCCAAGTCGGACTATCAACGCCAGATTCCACGACCCGGATTATCCGTTTAGAAATGTGTTTGAGCACAGCGGGGTAGATATTAAGGCTTCTCAGGGCACGCCGGTGTACGCGGCGGCCGCGGGGTATGTGGCCAGAGCCAAGACATGCAGTACGGCTAGCTGCTATGCCTATGTTTTGATTATTCATACGGGCAATATCTCTACTTTGTATGGTCATTTAAGTCGGATTGACGTAGCTGCTGATCAATTTGTTAATAAAGGCGATGTGATTGGTCTTTCCGGAGGCAGGCCGGGAGCAGTAGGCTCGGGGCCATTTGTGACTGGCGCGCATTTGCATTTTGAGGTACGTTTAAATGGAATTCCAGTGGACCCGATGGGTTATTTACCTTAAATTTTATTAATTTAATATGCAATTTGAAGAGTTAGTTGAAAAGGGGAAAGAAATTAAAAAGGCGTATGCCGTAGATAATAAAAATCCGTGGGGCATGACGGAATTTACCCAAGGACTTGTTAGCGACGTAGGCGATCTACTAAAGTTAATCATGGCAAAAAATAGTTTTCGTACTATAGAAAATGTTGACGAAAAAATAGCACATGAGTTATCGGATTGTTTGTGGGCAACCATGATGATTGCCGATGAATTAGGGGTTGATTTAGAAAAAGAATTTGTAAAAAATATGGAGGGATTAAAGGAGAGAATTAAGAGTAAAAGTAAATAATCTTATGAAAAAACTAAAGGTAGGAGTGTTAATGGGCGGACCATCTGCCGAAAGAGAAATCTCGCTGGTTACCGGCAAAGCGGTATTTGAGAACTTGGATAGAAAAAAATATATTCCATCACAAATAGAAATGGCCAAAGATGGTACTTTTTGGTTGAATAAGAAAAGAAAGCTCGATCTGCAAAATAAGGATAGAAAATTATTTGACGTTATTTTTATTGCCTTGCATGGAACATATGGAGAAGATGGGGGAGTGCAGGGGATCTTGGAGACTCTGAATATTAAATATACCGGTCCGGAAATTTTGGCGAGCGCGCTCGCTATGAACAAAGTATATTCAGCGCAAATTTATTTTGCTAATGGTCTGCCATATCCGGAATTTATTCATTTTAAACGCGATGGTTGGAAGAAAGAAAGTGAAAAAATTATCCAAGATATAATTAAATTAAATTTTCCAGTTGTTGTTAAGCCGGTAAATGAGGGTTCGGCAGTCGGCGTGAGTATTGTTAAAACAGAAACTGAATTAAAAAAAGTAATTGACACAACAATCAAAAAATTTCCGTGGCTGATGGCGCAAAAATTTATTGCGGGAAAAGAATCCACCTGTGGGGTTTTGGAAAAAAATGGTACAATAGTAGCGTTGCCACCCACACATATTTTGCCAAAAGCCGGAGAATTTTATGATTATAAATCAAAATATAAAATTGGCGGTTCTACTCATATTTGTCCGGCCGATTTTGATGAAAAAATAAATTTGGAAATACAAACATTGGCAGTGCAAGCGCATAAAGCGTTAGGTTGTCGCGGCATGTCGCGCACCGATATATTTGTCGGTGATGATAAAAAATTATATATATTAGAAACCAATACTATTCCCGGTATGACACCAACCAGCCTGTTGCCCGAAGCGGCGGCCAAAGCGGGGATTAGTTTTGCACAAATGTTAGATTATATTATCGAGGCGAGTTTATAAATTATGCGTAATTTAACCAAACTTTTTAATCCAAACTCCGTAGCGGTTTTGGGGGCTTCAAGAGATGAAAATAAAATCGGCCATATTGTTTTAAAAAATATCGTTAATTCCGGTTTTAGAGGCGCGATTTATCCGGTTAATCCCAAAGCTAAAGATATCATCGGCATTACCTGCTACAAAACTTATCACAAAATTCCCGAGGTTCCCGATCTGGCTATTATTTCTTTGCCGGCAGAACTAGCGCTCAAACTTTTAGAAGATATTGCCAAAAAAGGCACCAAAAATATTGTAATATTTAGCGCCGGCTTTAAGGAAGTTGGCAAAGAAGGCGCAGTCATGGAAAATCAGTTGCGCGCGCAAGCCGAGAAACATGGCCTTAATATTTTAGGTCCCAATTGCTTGGGTTTTGCCAACACGCTGAGCGGTATCAATGCCACATTTAGCAAAGTAGGTGGCGCCAGAGGCAATTTACGGTTTATGTCTCAGTCCGGAGCTCTGGCTTCGGCGATTTTTGATTGGGCAGATCAAAATAAATTTGGTTTTAGCGAGTTTATTACGTTGGGAAACAAAGCGGTCTTAAATGAAAATGATATTTTGGAATACTGGTTAGATCAAAATCTGGAACAGAAAAATGAAATTGGTTTGTCCAAGTATCATCCAATTGGTATGTATCTAGAGTCAATAGATTCAGGCAAAGAATTTTTGCGTCTAGCTTCAGATGCATCGCTGCTCGATCCGATTTTTATTCTCAAACCCGGAAAATCTAAGCAGGCGCAGCAAGCAATTCGTTCCCATACCGGTTCTATGGCGGGAAATGACGCGGTTCAGGAAGCGGCTTTCGCGCAAGCCGGCATAATTCGTTGTGAAGGCATAGAGGATATGTTTGATTTGAGCCGCGCTTTTTCGTGGGAAAATGCGCCGCGCGGACCACGAATCGCAGTTGTATCAAATGCCGGCGGTCCGGCCGTAATTACCACCGACGCTTTAGAAAAAGAAGGATTGCAACTAGCAACACTGAGTAAAAAAACCTTAGATAAATTAGAAAAGAATCTACCGCGCGCTTCTAATATTTTTAATCCGGTAGATGTGCTCGGTGATGCTCTGGCCGACCGCTATGAAGAAGCGATAAATGACGTACTCGCCGAAAAAGGTGTGGATGCCTTAATTGTAATTTTGACGCCGCAAGTTATGACCGAAGTTGAAGCCACGGCCCGCTGGATAGGTGATCTATCGGCTCGATATGGCAAAACCGTGGTTTGTTCGTTTATGGGTGGGGGATTGGTAGACAGAGGCGAAACGATTTTAAATAGATATAAAATTCCATCATTTCGTTTTCCGGAACGAGCCATAAAAGCGCTCGCCAGAATGTGGCAATGGCAAGCTGGAGTTAAAAGTAGAAAGTTGAAAAGCCTGCCTGCCGGTAGGCAGGTTGAAAGTAAAAAAATACAATCTGAACTAAATAAAAAAAATAAAATCGAACAGATAATCAAATCCGCCGGAAAAACCAAAGTATTGCCGGCTACTGAGGCCGATCAACTACTTAATTTATTTGGTATCAAAACCCCGACTTCGGAAAGTGTTATAAATTTTGCCGAAGCGCAAGCCTTTGCTCACAAAAATCACTATCCGGTGGTGCTCAAAATTTCTTCGCCGCTGCTTATGCACAAAACCGAAGCCGGAGCTGTGATTACCAATATACATACCGACCAGCAGCTAGAAAAAGCAGGAAATAAAATGAGTGCCATTATCAAAAAATTGCCGAATCATAATTCCACATCCATTCACATTCAAAAACAAATCGAGTCTGGCGCAGAAGTGATTGCGGGTGTAAAATACGATGCAAGTTTTGGCAATGTGATTATGTTTGGCGCCGGCGGCATCTTGGCCGAATTAGTAGGGGATAGTAATTTACACATGCTACCAATTAACGAGCATGATGCGCTAGAATTAATTTCTAGATCAAAAGTATATCAGGTGCTTAAGGGTTTTAGAAAACAAAAATCATACGCCGTGGAGAAATTGGCGCAACTGCTTGTGCG
>CAZQLV010000054.1:0-6190 GCA_964594385.1 uncultured Gammaproteobacteria bacterium
CAGCTGATACTTATATAACCCTAGCGCAAAAAATGGCTGCTTTAGGATGCAAAATTCTCTTGGAAACTTTGCCGAAATATTTGAGCGGAGAAATTAAACCGCAACCACAGCCACACGAGCAGGCTACCTTTACTAAACTAATCAACAAAGATGACGGCCGAATTGATTTTAATAAACCTGCCGAAACTATTTACAATCTTTATCGCGCTTACACTCCTTGGCCGGGAATTTGGTGTATGTGGAAGGATAAAAGACTGAAACTTCTCAAAATAAATAAGGTATCAAAAACAGTGCCCACCGGCGAGGTACTTTTAGAAAATAAAAAAATTTTTATCGGCTGCAGCGAAAATAGTTTAGAAATTCTAGAATTGCAATTAGAAGGAAAAAATTCAATGAGCGCGGAAATTTTTGCTAATGGATATAAAAATATAAATGGAGAAAAATTGAGCTAAATGCTATAATACAGTTTGCTTATAAATTTTCCAATGAACTTGATTCAGAAAAAACAAATTATAGGAGGGCTAATGATCTACTTTATCATTAGGTTTTTCTCTTACTTCTTTAGTCCTGGCACACCTCTGTATAACGGCAACCCGACAAACTGGATTATTTCCGCCGGAATTTTATCGGCTGCTATTTATTTTATTTCCAAAAAAGATGAGCGCGGCTGGCTGATTATCGCTGCCGAAATCACTTTGGGTGGAGCGGGAGGTTTTTTAGAAATCGCGGGAATATCTTTGCGCACGCTACTCCTAATCTCCTCAATGGCTATTTTCTTCTATCAAATTAAAAAAGGAAATAATTTCAACTTACTGCTCAAAAATAAATTGGCATTTTTAATTTTAGTGGCGCTTGGCATTTCCGCTTTTATATCCGCATTTATTGCCAAATTATATGGTCATGATCCGAAACTTATTCTAGCTGATTTTATCCCCTATTGCTTCTTTTTATACTATTTCCCGCTCAAACAACTATTACTATCCGAAAACTTTCGCCATACTGTTTTTAACATGTTGCTAGCCGGCATCATCGGCAATTTTATTTTTATATTTTTTACTTTAGCGGGTTTTTCTTCTCATTTGTTTGTTCTGCAAGACAGCTATTATCATTGGTTCCGCGATGTGGCTGCCGGAAAAATAACTGACTACGGCACCGGCTTTTTTAGAATAATAACTAACGAACAACTGCTACTTGTGCCGCTATTTTTATGGTTATTTTCCAAAGCAGTCAATAATCAAAAACAACCGGATGCAAAACTGCAACAAGCTGCCTGTATTTTACTTTTAGCAGTTCTTGCTATTAGCCTTACCCGTATTTATTTTGTGGCTTTGGCTGTTGGCATCTTGCTTCTTTTTTCTTTTAAAAATTGGAGGCGCTGGTTTATTTATTCCAGCGCCGCTTTTTTTATTTTTATTTTTATTTTTATCAGCACCAATTTAGCCGCTACCAGAGGCAAAAGTTTTGGCTTGGAATATTTAGGCCTCCGCTTACAAAGTATTGCCCTACCGCAAACCGAAGAGAGTTCCCTGAGCCGTCTACTGCTTCTGCCAAAAATTTTAGATCAAATAAAAGATCATCCAGCTTTAGGCAACGGTTTGGGAGATACGGTTACGGTGTACAGTCCGGTTTTTGAGGAATATATAACTACTCCACATTTTGATTGGGGATACCTAGAAATTATTGCGGAAATGGGAGTTTTGGGCCTCGCTATTTGGTTAACGCTCTGTACCTACTGCTGGTGCATTATCACTTGCGGCCATCAAGAAAAAAACTTTCAGGCTCCCTTACTTGCCTTGCTTATCATAAACATCACTTCTCCAGCCTTGTTTCATGTAATGGGCATCATTTTCCTGGCTATATTTCTGGCAAATGCAAAACCGGCCACATGGGCCGGTCCAATTTCTTGTCCTCTCCTTAGATAATCAACCGGGCTACTGGCAATTTTTGTTTTAATCCTTGACGTGACTGTCGCCACCAAGCAATAGCGCGCACAACATTGACCATCAAAGCAATCATGCAAACAGTTACCGGATAAACCAGTTGCTCAAAAGTAAATTCTGAAACTGTGAAGATCACGGCCGTATTTGCGATCTGAAAAAGAATCCATTCAAAAAAATCTTCCGCACCATAGTCTCCCCAAAGAGCATAAAGAGTCGGCACCACAGCCGTACAATCAATAACAAGATAGCAGACCAAGGCCGTAAGCGCAGATGAAGTTTTCCACCAAACAAGAGTAGCGACCCCAATAGCTACCAAACAGGCCAATTCAACAGCGTTGTTCTTACACCACTCTTTTTTTGTTGGTTTCTGGCTATCCAATAACTTATTAAGATTCCGCACAGTTTGAACCGATAAGGCAATGGCAGTAATAAGAATACAGGCCAAATCATTAAACAAAAGCGACAATGTCCAGGTAATTCCTACTGCTTCCCACTCGCTCTTAAGAAGAACAAAGGCCAAAATGGCCCAGACAAACCAGGTGAACAGGTTTGGACGAGCTGTGCCACGTCGCATGCAGTGCCACATGCGAATAAAAGCAACAAGCGCTGCCAGCAAAGTAATCGTCGCGGCAATGATGTTGAGAATGTGCATAATCACCTTCCTTGCCAACCAGCATAGCAAAAGAAGGCCGCAAAAGCAAAGCTACCTTTTTAGTTTTTTTCTTACCCACGCCCACAATCTATTTTCGGTTCGCGGACTCGCCTCTATATGTTCGGTAATCCAAATTCGTAATTTTACAAAAAGTTGATCGCGGGTAAATCCTGGTGTATCTTTAAACTCCGCCACATCTATCGCCCACTGCGCCAATTCTTCGTCGGATACTTTAAGCCAATAATCGTTTATCCAAAGAAATACGAGTAGTGATGTGGTGGCAATGCGTTTATTGCCGTTTTGAAAAGGATGATTTTTGATCAGTGAAAAATATAAAATTATCGCTTTGTCTATTAAAGTCGCGTACAAATCTTTGCCGCCATAGGTTTGTTTGGGTGTGCCCAGGGACGACTCCAGTAGCGGCGTAGCATGCAACTGAAATGAAGGAATCGGATCGTTGGTGTTGTTAAAAATGGCCACCGCGAGCGGGTGGCACATTTTTTCCATTAATTGTTTATCGAGATAAAAAAATTTCGCGGCCATAATTAGGTCTTATCATGCTCTTCCAAAATTTCTAAGGCTTCTTTGTATTCGGTCAGAGCTTTATTGGCGCCTTCCAAAACCTTTTTTTCCAAAGCGCTTCTTTTCTTGTCTACTTTTTCTTTCTTTTCTTTCGGAACAGATTGTTTAGATTGTTTTTTATTAAATATATTGTAAACTTTTTTTATGATGGTCATATACTAAAATACTACCACAAAAACATAGTCTTGACAAAGCCGGTTTTTTGTGCTATAATGACAAGTCATTTTTGACACCGATACCCCCACGGCAGTGTTGCTGTGATAAGGGTTTCGGGACACAAACTCTGAAATAAGGATGATGCTCAAATGGGAGACAACTGCCCGAAGGGCTGTAGCCACAGGACGTTCCACTTCTGCATGGATTCCGGGACGCATTGCGACAAGCACTGTATCTGCAGATGCAAGCCGTGCCTTAAGGATCGTCTCAGCCCAACTCCGCCGACTCCCGGCATGGGCGGCGGCAAGATCCTGCCCGGCTCTATCATCGTCAAGTAGAGCTGCACAGCACAGCTTTGAGCACCCGCCCCCCCCGCCGACCCGCCATGTCTTTCAGACCTCTGGCGGTTTTTTTATTTATGGATAATTTTTTCTACAACAAGAGATATCGCACTGCCCAATAGCCAGGCGACTATGGCACTTACTATATCTAAATATAAGAATTGCAACTTAAAATAAGCTTCAAAAAATAATACTGGTGTTAAACCGGCTCCAATCCACCAATATTTTTTGGACCCTCCGAAAGCAGCAAATATAGCTGTTAGAAAGAAAATAAATGGCGGAATAAAAGAGTTACAAATAACAAACCAAAGCGGTTCTAGCGGGGCTCTCCAATCAAATCCTGAATCATAGATTGGATTTTGATGTTGGATATAATCTAATTGATACCTCCATAAGGTAGGAACAATAGATAAAACTGAAATAAAAATAGCTGCAATTAACAAAATGAGGTTTCTGTATTTGATGACTTTGCTATTATTGATTAACTTGGCGCTATTTTTTTCTATTAAAGATTCCACTCCGCTTCCCAAAAGAAAAGCTATAATAGCTATAGTGATAGGAAAATAAATGTGGGAAAAATCAAGAACTATTTCTAAAAAAATAGCCGGAATAAGTGTAATTTTAATCCATAAATATTTTTCCTTGCCACCAAAAGCAGTAAACAATAAAGTAGGGAAAAAAATAAACGATAAAATAAAACCGGCAAAAAACCTAATCACTTCAGGATCGGCCGTGATTAAACTACCCTGATACCAGGGAAAAAGATAAGAATATGCATTGATAAAAAAAGTTTCTGACAATAAAGCTAATAATACACTTGCTAGAAAGATGGCAAGATTTTTTGAAATTTTCATAAAATTGAGATAGTTGCTATTTCTTTTTTTCTACTAATAAAGCCACTGCACTACCCAACAACCAACCTACCAAACCGAGAAGAATTGGGAAATAAAGATGACGAGAATCAAAAGCAATTTCAAATAATGCGGCTGGGATTAAACCAATGCCAATCCACCAGTATTTTTTGGCGTCGCCTAGGGCGGTGAAAAAGAGGGTGAGGGAAAAGATGTAGGCTAAAGGCCAACCTATTATGTATGCTGCTGCGCTGGTGGGAAAGCTAAAAAAACCTTCATTTACATGTGGAATAAAAGTCATATACATCTCTCCAAAAATAAATCCACAAAAATAAGCAATAACTAAGACGCTCACTAAAATTAAAATATTTTTTACAATTTTCATATTTTTAATTATTTAATAACCAATTAATATCCTCTGACAATAAATCATGCGCTTTATCATTGAGCCAACCAAAATTTTTATAAATATTTAATTCCCAGAGTAACTGCTTCCCCAAAATGTGATCAATTATTTTTTTCATTTGTACAATTTGTTTAATTATTTTTGGTCTGCCCGGTAATTTTTCTTCTACAGAGTCAATTCTTTTTTCAATTTTTACAATCCTAGCCAAATCTCGCTGCAGATTATATTTTATTTGTTTTTTCGTAATCCACCCAAGATTATAGGCGCGCTCAATATCAGTTACCGTGCTGCTTGGAGTTGTAATAATTCTGAAGTTAATACTAGACGTAGCAATATTACCCACAAAATCAGTTGAGGTAACAGCCACATTATGATTCCCTAGGTGCTCAAAAAATAAATCTATTACATCGCCATTGTTTATAATTTTATCATCAAAGGATATTTGATGCAATAATACACCTGTACCACTATCGGAACTTGTTGTATCCACTAGCAAATTATCTGAGCGTGTATAATCACGCGCTTGAGGTGAATTGATACTAATAATTGGCGGCATAGCATCGGAAGGTGTGACATCGATGGCACTACTTGTATTAGAAACTTCAACATTTAAATAAGTTATCATTCCCGGTAAAGTGAAGGCGGAAAAATCATGTTCACTAGAAGTTTGATCGTTAATTAGACCAGTTGCCACGGTATACTCTCCCCCATTATCTGTGCCGATCGTTTGCACTTTATATTCACCATCTAACGGATTGGGAATGGTTACATATTCATCATCCGTATTAAATCCTGAGTAAAAAGCGCCATTAATCTCATTAATTTCCTGATTTGTATTAAAATCTTTTCCAATTCGTTTGCCATCTGGAGCTACCACAATTATATCTACTGGCGAGAAGAGCTTAATAATTAAAATTTTTAGATTTGGCATATGCCAATCATGGATTGTTATTGGATTTTGTATATTTGATATTTTTTTCACAACCAAACCCTCAGCATCAGTTGGTAAATCGTTATGTTTCGATGGAATTGTTAAAATATTAGAATTAATAAATTCACCACTATTCAACGGAACAGTGGTATCACCATTACCATATCCAAAGCCAAGATCGGCCTCCGCTGTATCATAACTATACGGAAAACCATCTTCCCATAAAGGTAAAAGTGGTGATTCCACAACTTTAATAAAATTCTTAGTACTATCTGATCCTAAATCGCCAACAATATTTGTAATCCTTACGCCAGAATTAATTAAACTATTT
>CAZQLV010000055.1:0-6040 GCA_964594385.1 uncultured Gammaproteobacteria bacterium
CAGATTGTGGCCACCTTCTATAATATGATGATCATAACGATAGATGAGTTGGCCGGTCATTTTAAGATGGATTAACAAAAAATTTCCGTTAGATAAATCCAGCATCATTAGTTTGCCGATACGTTCAATATTTTTTATTGTTTTGTTTTTTAAACTTTCCTGAAATTTTTTAACACCATCTTTGACCGGTGATGAATTGATAACATCAATAGCGGTTATCCTTTTGCCGATAATAACTTTGGACAAATCGCGTCTAATTGTTTCTACCTCCGGCAATTCTGGCATATTATTCCCATTCTTTTTCTTGACGACACAAAAGCGTCGGCGCTTGCAATGGTTCGGCCATTATTTCTTTGACTATTTTTTCCATGCGCGCGCCTTGCGAGCCTTTGACTAGAGCTATATCGCCTGCTTTTAATTTTTCTTGCAAAAATCTACCCGCTTCGGTGCTGCTGGCAAACGAAATAATTTTGTTTTCATCCAGGCCCGCTTCTTTGGCCGCAATGGCAATAAATTTAGCCGCTTCACCAACGGTAATCAAAAAATCAAACCCCAGTTCGGCTACCTTGAAACCGACTTCGCGATGGCCATTTTCGGTTTCTGGCCCAAGTTCCAACATATCTCCCAAGGCGGCATAACGGCGCGCGCCCGGTTTAATTTCTAACTGAGACACAGCTTCCAAAGCGGCTTTGGCGGCTTCAGGGCTAGAATTATACGTATCATCAACAATTAAAGTATTTTTAATGCCACTAACCAGACGCATGCGCCCCGGCAAGCCATTCCATTTACTTAACGCTTGCGCGCCTTCTACCAAATTTACGCCAAAAATTGTACCCACAGCCAACCCGGCTAACGCCGATGAGATCGCGGATTTGGAAATCACGCCCGGCAAAAATACCGGTACCACATTGCCTTTGTATAGCACTTTAAAATTCAAACCCATTGGCCAGCCGGTTGTTTCATTTTTCATCACATTAACATCGGCCGCCCTTAAATCTGCGCCCTCTTTAAAACCATAGGTTATTAATTCCGCTTTAGTGGTGCTAGCATTTTGCATTACCAAATCATTATCAAAATTAAGCACGGCGAAACCGTCCGGCTGCAAATGAGAGATCATTATTTTCTTTTCTTGACTAATTTTTTTGATGGTTTTAAAAAATTCGGTATGGGCATGCGAAATAAAAGTAAGCACACCGACTTTACAGGGAGCCATACTTGTTAGGTACTCAATATCGCCCGGTTTATCGGCGCCCATTTCCAAAACCAAAATCTTGGGATATTGTTTGTCTTGTTTCCATAATAATTTTTTGGCTCGCCAAATTACGCGCAACCATCCGGCGATAGATTTTCCCGGAGTTTTTGGCTCGCCGATAATTGTCAACGGCACGCCAATTTCATTGTTATAATTTTTAGCGGTACGACCAACAGAAAATTTTGTTTGTAAAACTGCGGCAATTGCTTCTTTAGAAGATGTTTTTCCAACCGAACCGGTAATACCGACAATCTCCGGTTTATATTTTTTTAAAATTTGTTTTGATAATTTGGCAAGCAAATATTGTAACCAATTTTTTAACATATGATTGAGCGAAATCATGCCGCGTAGCGTCCTTTGAAACGCGGCGCTTAATTATTAATTTTTATCGCCGGGGATTCCATAATAATCCAGCGCGAACTTTTCCACTTCATGAAATACCGGCGCGGCAGTTGATTCGGCCCAATTGGCTTGCGGAGCTTCGTATTTAACTAGCAGAACCAATTTAGGATCTGTGGCCGGAAAATAACCGATAAATGTGTGGTTAGTGTCGTCGGCCGAATATTCCCCATGACTGGCGATCTGAGCCGTACCGGTTTTACCCGCAGTATAATAATGCGCAAACTTTTCGGTCTGGCTGTGCCCATGCTCAATAACGGAAATAAGCATAGCCGTAATCAGTTTATCAGTATCGGGAGAAATTACAACCTCCGTTTGCGGTTCAGTTTTATCTACTTGTCCATTGGGATGCCTGACTTCATCCACAATGTAAGGTTTGGGCATTTTGCCACCATCGGCTAAAGCGGCATAGGCGGTCACAAGCTGTAGTGGTGTAGCCGTAAAACCCTGCCCAAACGAACCGTTGGCATCATAAATTTCGGCTGATTTGCTTAGCGAAGAAATATCTCCGGCCGATTCGGTATCCAAAGCAACACCAGTTTTTTTACCAAACCCGAATTTCTCCACATAATCTTTGAATCGGCCCTGACCAATTTTTTCTTCCACCCAAATCATGCCGGTATTTATAGATGATTCCAAGACATTGGTCATCGTGCTTAATCCATATTTTTTATTTAAGGCGTTATGAATTTTGTGGCCATTAATAATTCGCTCACCGGTATCAACATAAGTTGTAAACGGATTAACTAAACCTAAATCAAGCCCCGCAGCCATAATAATAGATTTAAAAACCGAGCCGGGTTCGTAAGGGGTGAAAACGGACGTATTGTTATAGACCCCAACATCCGGAGCGTCGGAATAATTATTCGGGTCAAAATCCGGCATACTACACATGGCCAAAATCGCGCCGGTTTTTGGATCCATTAAGATTAAGGCCGCTGTCTTGGCTTGATATTTTACAAAACCCGTGCGCAAACTTTCACAAGCTTTGTATTGCAAATTTCTATCTATAGTTAAAACTAAATCAGATCCATCTTCCGCGGGTTTTAAGGTGCGATTAGCTACGGAAATAAGACTGCCAAGCGCGCCTTTTTCACCAGACAAAAAACCACTCTTGCCAGACAAAATACTATCCCAAAAACCTTCAATCCCATAGCGGCCCGATAATTCTCCCTTTTCGTTTTGACTGGTAAATCCAAGCACATTGGCTGCCAAATTTCCTTCCGGATAATATCTAAATTCTTGTCCGACAGTATTTATGCCCGGCACGTTAGCCGCTTGAATTTTATCTTTAATATCGTCGGTTATTTTTTTCGCAATCGGTTCATAGGGATCGGTGGTTTTGGATAATTTAGCGAGCAATGTATTTTTTTCTTCCGGAGAATAATTGAGTAGGCCAGCTAAAAAATCGGTAGTGGAAGCCACCTGATCTTTAGGGATATCGCGCGGCACCGCATATAACGTATAGTACTGACGATTGACCGCGGCCGGATATTCTTTGGTTTTGTCACGCGTATCTTGAAAAAAAATACTGCCGCGATCGGGATAAAGTTGTTGATAAACTTCGTGACTATTTAAAGCGAGGGTCGCATAATATTTGTGTTCAACAAATTGTAGAACAAAAAGTCTAACAACTATTACCAGAGCTCCTAACAAAATTAAAATAGAAATCACTCGCAATGGATTGTCCGCTTCTTTTTTCTTGATCATGTGATCATGCAATTAACTCAAAAAATATCAATCTGCTAAATTTACCTTATTGTATCTCTTTTTCCTCTATAAATCAAAACCCCGCTCTTCGCGAAGGGCGGGGCTGATAAAAGGTTTTTATTACTCTAAAATTCCATCAAGATTCACATCGTACAGTATTTCTTCATTGAGTTGACGATACTCAATTATTTCTTCCGGTTTAAACCAAATCTGCATTTCTCGTTCGGCTTCTTCGGGTTTGTCGGAGCAGTGAATAAGATTGCGCACAGCGCGCTCATCTTGGCTGGAAAGATTGTATGAATCCAGGGTAAAGTCACCGCGAATCGTACCAACATCCGAGGTGAGCGGTTCGGTGCCACCAACTAATTTGGTCACAATGCCGACAGCTTGATTGCCAGACAAAACCATGGCTACCACTGGCCCGGAAGTCATAAATTTTACTAAAGCTCGGATAATATCCTTTCCATATTCCATTGCGTCTTTATCTACCGGCAAGCCCAAAGATTGACGATCACTAATTGTGCGTTCGCCTTTTTTCATAAACCAGGCATCGTCTTTATTGTAATGAGTCCAGCACTGTTCTTCGGTTGGAATTACCATTTTCAGAGCAGTAATTTTTAGTCCCACGCGTTCTAAACGCTTGATAATTTCGCCGACCAGTCCGCGCTGTACGCCATCGGGCTTGACCATCACAAATGTTCTTTCTTTAGAAGGATGTGCCATACTTAACAAATTATTGAATTATTTAAATTAATACTACTGCAAATTAACGAAAAAGTCAACCCCGCCTCTCACGAGAGGCGGGGCTAACCCCGCTGTATAAAACAAAAAAACACGTGGGTACGCGTAATTAAATAGTTTCAAAATTAGGTCGGAGTCGGCGACCAAACCTGCAGGTTGTTACCTGTTTGGTATCATGGTCGCCGACCCTTTTGCTTCCTCAAGTCTGAATAGATGGACACCTTCCTGATTCCTCCCAATAATCACAGGCACCCAGAGATACCGCGAAACATTTCACATTACTATCTTCACAGAAGAGGACGCTACCCAAAAAAGAGAAGCAACAGAAAGTGTACGTTCTTATGCAATAACCCGCCTCAGTCGATTGGTTGTCCAGTCCGGGTTGACACGTCGTACCCCACAAAAAAGGCTTTCTCAGGCCTTCCTCATCAGTAGAAAGTTGCGTGTCGGACTGATCGACACAGGCGTTGGTAGCAATAGTCAATGCAAGAACAGTGGCCAGAGCAAATCCGAGACGCTGCATGAGATTCTCCGCCTTTTCTACCTGTCGAGGGTTTGGTGTTGGACAGCTTTCCCTCTGACAAGGCGGGCTTAGAATACTCTAATTTTATATTTTAGTCAAGAGTTTTGGCATAATTAATAAATCACATAAAACCGAAAGTTTACCTTCTGTTCTATCTGTTTAACTTCCACAATCAAACCAGCCGGGATAATAGATTTATCGGTAATATTGCGGGCGTAACAATAAGCGCGAATAGTTTTAAGCAGTTTTCTTTTTTTAGCATAGGTAATTGAATCATCATGCGCCAGCTCGCTATCTTTTCTAGTTTTTACTTCAATAAAATAATAATCATCGCCTTTGGTAGCGATGACATCTATTTCTCCCATGGTGGTGTGATAATTTCGTTCAACAATTGCAAATCCGTGCCGCTGCAAAAAATCACAGGCTTGGTTTTCTCCCCAATCCCCTAAATTTTTGTTATGGCGAGTCATTATTTATTTGACTTAGGTAAATATTTTTCTATTCGAGCTAGCCGCTCTTGTTCTTCTTTAATATCTGGCACTCTTCTGATCATATAGCGAATAATTGTCCATTTCCACCAACCGGCTCCGATCAACCACAACAATAACCAGAAACGCCACGCCAAAAAAGATACATTCTCTTGGCGAAAAAATAACCAGACTAAGCCAATAAAACCCATAGTCAAATCGAGATTGGCCAATCGTTTAAAAATTATTTTTTTAAATTTTTCTTCTTGATAAATGGCGACTACCTTAAAAACTAAACCAATAAATACTACTAACAAAAACAGCCCCAATAATATCCACAGCGCCTTGCCTTCGGCTGCAAATGGCTGACCAAACCAATAATCCAATTTAAACAAATTCTTGATGTTCATAAACGAAATGAGTGAATAAAATAAATGAGCTTGCTTATTTATTTTTGAGCCAATGATTTATAATTACTAAGGTTGAGTGATAAAAGTTTACTTTTATGCGAAACCTGACGTAATTATATGGGCTTTAGCCCCTATATGCGGCGCAGCCCTTATAAGGAAACAGTTAATTAAATTTTTTCAAAGATTAAAGAAAAATGATAATCTCCGGGAAACATTTTATCAATAAATTTTAAATTTGCGGTTGCAGCCAAACTAATTAGTTCTTCCGGATTGACCATTGCATCCACTGATGGCCCGAGCATGCCAAGTTTTTTTGCCCAATCAACTACTACCAGATAACCGCCTTTTTTTAACATACGAAACGCTTCTTTGAGAGCGCCCTGCTTATTCTTTAGCTCAAATAATACATTAACACAAAAACACACGTCAAGAGAGTTATCCGGAATTGGGGTTTTGCCTAGTAATTCAATATCAGACCAAATAGCCTGAACATTATCATAGCCTTCACTACGCGCCGTGCTTTTTATACTTTCTAGAA
>CAZQLV010000056.1:0-5956 GCA_964594385.1 uncultured Gammaproteobacteria bacterium
ACCGGCAACATTTCTTTTGGCTGGGCTTTGGTGGCCGGAAGAAATCTGGTACCAAGGCCGGCGACGGGAATAACGAGTTTTCTGATTGGCATACATTTAAATAATTAAATTCACTATTTACCTTAGACTATAGCAAATTTAATCTGCGTAATCAATACTTACATCTGCGTAATCCTGCTACTATCTGACCTCTTCCCAGCTAAGCAGCTGGTACTCCGAACCAACCGGAAACCCGGGAGGTGGCCCATAGGTAAGATTGGCATCATAGGTAGCATTGGTATTTTTATACCCGGAAATGACATTATTTGCCCCTCCATTTACCCAACTCCATGTCCAAGCTTTATAGGTTATTACCGAACCATATATAAGTAGGTTGGTTTCGGTATTACCTGGATAAAAATACCGTTTAGCCGCGCCGTTTTGGGCTAGCAAGGCAGCATCTATTTCTAATGTATCGGGAGAGTCGTGAGGAATAAGGACGTTTTGTTCAGCTATAAGCCCCAATACATCGGTGCCGTCTTTAGCGGTATAGGTAATATTGCCATTAATAATAATTGACTTTCCTGCTGAAGTACCGACCGTTACCCGCCCCCTCACTACCCCATCTACCCAAACATTATCATCCACAAAAATAAATCCATTGGCCGGCATATTGTAGGTGGTACCGGCATCATAAGTGGCCGCATCTATACACGGCCAAAAATAATTATTACTGCCCACATCTTTGGCTTTATAACAATTAGTGGTCATAACTTTATAAGCAACAAACTGGCTAGAGGAAGTAAATTTTAAACGCCAACCTTGCTGACCTGAAGAAGTAAATTTTACCCCTCCATTATCCGGATCAGCATTTTGTTCAATTTGAGCTAACTCGGATGTAATAACCGTAAAATCTTTGGCTGGCACAGGGAAATTCCAATATTGTGCCGGACCGCCATTTCCCCACACACCGGGTTTAGTCTGGTTATTACAACCGTGTATTGACCTGCAAGTATAGGTAGCCATAGCGCTAGTAATGGGAGCATCGCCCACACCGTCATAGCGCACACCGCCATTAGCATGAAATTTACCATGAGTCACTTCACTATCCCCGATCCAAGCGTCCGTACCAGTAAGAAAAGAATAATCGGTCATAGCAGGGAAGCCAACTTTCACACGTACTTTTACTTTACTACCCGGCTGCACATTAAGCCAACCGGTTGATTCTATTTTTACAACTGTGGAACCCAAAACCGGAGGCGTGATACTTAAAGAAAAATGGCCGATCACATTTCCGGATTTATCGGTATAATTATGCACATACGGACCAGGCGTGCTTGTGCCGTTACCATCATAATAGTCTGTTTTGTTGTGAGCCAAATGCCAACGATAGTAATTTGCACCCGCATCGGCTATCTGCAAGGCCATTTCTCTATTATGTTTTTTGTATGAAGCTGTATTTTCAGAAATGGCATAGGTAGCCACACCTACAATAATAATAGACAAACTAATCGTGCCAAAAATCATGACAAATAACAAAATATTGCCGCGTTTATTTTCTTTAAATAATTTTGTTATTTTTTTTAACATATTTATTTAATTGTCTTTTAAATTTCTTACCATCACTTTTGATTCTATAGAAAATGGCACGGGCGAAGCATTGGGGTTTTCTTCCATGGTCAGCGCAATGCCCACCACTCTAATTTTTGTCACGTCAATCGGGCTAGAGAGTGGCGCTTCGGTTCCCGTAAAATTAGAACCATAATAAGTAAATTTAGAGGTAGAAGTTTCCGTGTCATGAGCGACATCCACAATTTTTTCGTTAGCTGAATTATAGACGAGCGGATTGCCGGTTGGCTTGATTACTCCTTTTTTTAAGGTAGATGTGACGAAAAAATACCGCACGCGCTCCATAAGCGTATCCGAATCAAGATTTGTATAAAAAACTATTTGCGTACTAGAGGCTGAGGCAATTGAATAAGCGCCGATACTAGACGGCAAGGCAACACGCAATTCATTAACAAAATCTTGCACTACTTTACGCCCTTCATTTTGCGTTTTAAGCTGTTCCCAAATTATATCTTGATATTTGCGGCTGGTGAGGTAAAGCGCACTAATACCCATTATCACAAAACTAAATATGCTGATTGCAATTATCATTTCTAATAACGAAATACCGCGATTATTAATTTTAAATATTTTTGTCATAATTAACTTGATGGTGAAATATTTACTTCCGTTTCGGTAGTGCCACTCACATCGACTGTGTCATTGTTTGTAATATAACCGCTATGCGAAACATCAAGCGTATAAGTGGTTATAGATAAGCCGCTAAAATATACCTGACCCGGTGGAGTACAGCTGGTGATGTAAGTAAAAGATACCTCCGAAAGCGTGGGAGTATAACTGGTATCGGCGGTAGTCAAAAATGCCTTATATCGCATGTAGCGATTGCCATTATTACCGCTCCAAATAAGCGTGCTGGTGGCGGTATAATAGGTACTGGCCGTGCCATCGGGACCACTATACGACCAACTAGCCGGAGAACTGGAATTACTGGAAGCAATTTGAAAAGTAATCGGATTGGTACCGGCTTGCGCGGGCTGAGAAAGCGGAGAATACACGATATTATTAAAATTTGCGGCCACTCCCAGATCAAACGTGGAAGATTCTAACCAGCCGCTATTGAGATAATGGTTGCCTACTTTTCGTAATTTTAAATCTCCGGCCGGAGAACTATTTGTTAGATTGCCATTATCAGCATAATATTTTGCCTGGTTTACATAACTTACCTGACCACTACCGCCGCTCCAATCAGTTTGACGGACAAACCCATAACCGGTGGTGCGCGTTTCATCATAGCCACTTGCCGTCAAATGCACGGTAGCTCCGGATAATGGAAGGCTGGTACCGGAATCTTTTACTTTTACGAGTAACGAGTTGGCTGAATACGGCTGTAAAATAACCGAAGCGTTTTGGGTTAGGCCTGGCGTCAACTCTATTGGTAATAATGGTGTTGAGCCACCGATAGTATAAGTTGTACCTGATACTGCAATGTTATAATTATCCCATTCAAAATTTGGGAAATTATAATTACCACTACCATTGGCAGTTAAATTTTTGTCATATTTATAAATAGGTGAATCATTGAGGTCAGTGCCGATTCTTTTTTCTCCCCAAATTCTAAATGGCTGATTGGCAACCGCCACACACGCGGGAGTAATAAAACTTAAGTTAAGGTTGCTGAGCTGGCCAATAGAAAAACTAATATCGGTAATCGCTTGACTCACAACATTTGATGGTGGTTTTAGGGGCGTGGGTACAGCCACACTAACCGGTACCGTATAATCACTAGAGTATCCGGCTTTACTAACTTTAATATTGTAACTAAGGGTACCAGTTGTAGCATCAATAATACGCAAGTAGCCACTATTATCGGTAACATCATTAATAACTGTATTGGGATTCTGTGCTGTGTTAGTAACGTTTACACTGGCGCCGGCCAGCGGCTGGCCCAGGGAATCAAATACTTGAATAAATAATGCGCCATTACTACTGGCCCCTTCTAGTTGTTTGGGGGCGACAATAGTGCTTAAAATAACCGGCGTTTGTTGAGCGCACTGCTGACAAATAGCAGACATTTCTACCAGTTTGTAATCGGCCGGAGCTAAATCGTTGGGAGTGCCGCCTACGGTGCCATCAAAAGGATCGTCTATATTTCTGACGGTGGTGAGCAACGTAAAAGTCTGACCATTGCGTATGGTGGTGGTGGAATATGGTAATAAACCACTAGGGATGCCATTTACTACACCCACGCTTTCGTAGGGCAAATTACGCGCGATTTCTAACCGTTCCGACAAAAGAGCGGTTTCCAAAATGCGCATGCGCGATTGATAAACAATTTTAAAAACTAAATCTACGCCGGAATAAATACCGACGGCAAAAATTAAAAAAATGGCAGTGCCAACCAAAACTTCAATAAGAGAAAACCCTTTGCGGTTTAAAAAAAATTTCATAACTAATATAGAGTATTATATCATGAAAATGAGCTGCAAAAAAATAATCCCGACTTGCTCGGGATTATTTTTTAAATTGCTGTAGAAATGTTACTGAAGAGGAATTTGCTGAACCTGTGCCGCAGAAAAAACTGTGGTATATAATCTAACATCATCCAACCAGCCTGAATAATTTCCAGCGTGACCGATTATATCAAATGCGTCGGTGCTAGTACCACCCAAATTTTTACCCGTGCTGCCACTGCCAGCGAGCTGACCATTGATATATAAAGTTATAGTGGTACCTTGATGGACTGAGACCAAATTTACCCACGTATTTGTTGGTATAGTGCTGGTGGATATAACATCGGTACCAAATGGAGTGCCATCACTATGAGTGACTACAAATTTTAGTCCAGTTGCATCTTTTAAAATCCTGCTTTGTAGAATACGGTATTTGAATAGTAAGTTATGATAACTGTTCGTGGACCAAGATTTAGCAGTACTACTTGTAATTTTTATCCAGACCGATATACTCGCTTGATTCCAACCATTTAAAATTTGATTGCCATTAGTAGTAACATAGGTGCCTGATGCTCCGTTAAAGATAAGCGAAGCCGTATTAGTAGCTGTAATCGGAGCAGTACTCGTATTATATTTAAGAGTGCCTTTGGCTACCGTAGTAATATTCTGCATTGATTCAAGTATGTTATTATCAAATTTCCAATATAGAGAAGGGGTAGGCAAGATTGGGGCCGTCGGTGTTACCATAGTAACAATATAGCTTGTATCTGTGCTTGGCGTACTTATACCATGACTCATCGCTCCCCCATCAGACCATGAACTAAACTGATATGTTTTTCCATTCACTGTTTGCGGTGATGTTACACCCAACGTTCTTTGCACTCCCACAATACCGACAAACGTATATGGAGTAATTTGTGGTGAACCATCCAACAGAATCTGGGTGCCAGGAATATTAGATGTAATTGTAATATTTGCCTTTCTTGGTAGCACATCACGAGTAACAGTTGTTTGCAACCCGTTGGAATCAGTTACAGTAAGATAAATTCTATAGAAAATATTTTCTTCAGTATGACCAAATGTGGGAATAGTAAACGAACTGCTGGTAACACCAACAACCGGACCAATAACTGGATGTGTGTGAGTATCATGATGAAGAAGAACGGTCCAACTATAAGCGCTCGCTGGCAACACACCATCGTCAGGATCAGAGGCACTACCAGAAAAATTAATTGTATCACCAGCAGTATATAATAATCCTTCGGGTGGAGTCATGATAGTGGCAGTTGGAGGACTTCCAACCATAATAACATTAGTTACTGATTGCACTCCTCCCTTACCGTCGGATACTGTTAATTGCGCTGTATAAGCACTGCTAGTATTATAGATATGGCTAATTATCGCCCCACTTCCGGTAGCTCCATCTCCAAAATTCCAAGTATATGACAAGGCATCCCCGTCTGGGTCAGTAGAACTGGCAGCGCTAAAATCTACCAGCAAAGGCACTGCTCCCGCCATTGGATTAACGCTCATAACAGCTAGCGGATTATGGTTAGCGTTAGTTGGCACAAAAATAATTTTGGATATGGTACCTGAGGCATAACCAATTGCATACAAGCTGCCATCGGGTGCCATTTTTAAGTCTACGGAATAAGGAATTGTAATTGGAAATGTTGAAGATGAATTATCTGTTTTCAGATACCGTATCCACGTGGAACAATAATCAATGAAAAAATAATCATTATAATACATAGCTGGGAACTGGTTGCCCGTATAAAAAGCACCACCAGTAATTGCACAACCTTCATCCATATTGTGCGGATAAGCATAAATGGGATTTTGAGCGTAGGCATTTGCGCAAAAACCTTGACACGCTGGCCAACCATAATTTGCTCCGGATTGACCAACATTTACTTCTTCCCATAGCCCCTCACCCACATCATTGATATGCATTTTTC
>CAZQLV010000057.1:0-5863 GCA_964594385.1 uncultured Gammaproteobacteria bacterium
TTTTAACGCTTTTACAATCAGCGCTTGGGTATTTTTATTTTTAAAAATGCATAAAGAAGGCATATCTAGTCGAGCTATTCATTTTTTTAAACACCTCTTTTCTAAATAGGGCACCATTTTATTATGAGTGATTTTCCTTCCATAAATAGTCTGCTTGGTAAGAAAGCCAAGAAATCCGGCAGCGCAGCCGCGCCCGCTCCGACTAGTGATAATAAAGTTGAAGAAAAATTTGAAAAAAAGATGCAGGAAATGGATCTAAAAACGAAAGAGGGGCTTACCGAAAAAAATGCCGCGGCTCTCGGCCTGCCCTATATAGATTTTTCGTTACAAGCCATAGCTGCGGAAGCTTTAAAGCTTATTCCGGAAAATATAGCTACCGAAAAAAAAGTTATTTGTTTTTTTAATATTCCCGGAGAAATTAAAATTGGCTGTGTAGATTATACGGATGAAATAAAAGAATTAGCCTACCAATTAGGCGAGCGTCATCATGCAGGCACGGAGATATATTTGATTTCCGAAAATAGTCTGGCTAAAGCAATCAAACTGTATAATAATTTGCCAATTATTACAGCGGTAACCAAAGATATCAATATTACCGATGAAGAATTGGATAAATTTAAAACCGGTGTCGTAGATTTTAAAAGTTTAGGTGATCAGTTTTTGCATGTTTCTATTAGCGATATCTTGACCTTGATAATTGCCTCCGCTTTAAAAGTAAACTCTTCCGATATTCATGTGGAAGCCGAAGAGAACGGAATTGTTGTTCGCTACCGTATTGACGGAATTTTGCACGATGTGGCCACCTTGCCCAAAGAAGAATGGAAAAAATTTATTTCCCGTATCAAATTATTGGCTGCCTTAAAAATAAATATAAATGACCGGCCGCAAGATGGGCGCGTAACCTTAAAATTATCATCAGGCAGTTTAGATATTCGTGTTTCCACCATGCCTACCGTATATGGCGAAAGCGTGGTAATGAGAATTTTGCATAGTGGAAGCAAAGGCGTGACATTTGATGAATTAGGTCTGCGTGGCGATGCATTTGCTAAACTGAAAAGAGAAGTGGAGCGGCCAAACGGCATGATTATTACTACCGGTCCGACCGGCTCGGGTAAAACAACTACCATGTATGCTATTTTGCGGACCTTAAATAAACCCGGTGTAAAAATTATTACTTTAGAAGATCCGGTGGAAATAAAAATGGAAGGCATTAATCAAAGCCAAGTAGACCCAAGTCGTGATTATACATTTGCCAAAGGCCTGCGCAGTTTGTTGCGCCAAGACCCGGATATTTGTTTAGTCGGAGAAATCCGCGACTTAGAAACCGCGGAGATTGCGATTCAAGCGGCGCTCACCGGTCATTTGATATTATCAACCATTCATACCAATAGCGCTTCTGGTACGATTCCGCGTTTCTTGTCTATGGGAGTCAAACCATTTTTGTTAGCCCCGGCCCTCAACTCCGTAATTGGGCAGAGACTGGTGCGTAAAATTTGCACCCATTGTCAAGAAGAAGACAAGCTAACTACCGAACAAACGGAAAGAGTTGTTAAAAGTTTAGAAAGTCTGCCGGAAGTGGAGAAAAAAAATGTTAATTTCAAAAACTTGCATTTTTATAAAGGCAAGGGCTGCGCGGAGTGTAGCGGTTTGGGGTATAAAGGCAGAATTGGTATTTATGAAATTTTTACCATGAACAAAGAAATTGAACAGGCGATTTTAAGCTCGCAAATTTCTGAGTATGCTATTCAAGAGTTAGCGGTCAAGGGTGGAATGGTAACAATGTTTCAAGATGGATTGCTTAAAGCTTTGGATAAAATTACGAGCGTTGAGGAAGTGTTTAGAGTTATTGAATAAAATTAAATTAAACAAAATAGAACTAATTTTCTTGCGGCCAAACTCGTCCCGACTAAGTCGGGACGGCCCTCCCGAGGGTGCGATGGCCGCTGCCAAAATTAGTTCTATTTTGTTTAAAAATTTATGATATACTGTTTATGCTATGCAACTAAATACTCCTATTTCAGAATTAAGTCGGGTAGGCAAAACAACAGCCAAAAAGCTGGAAATTTTGGGTATAAAAAATGCCCAGGATTTGTTGTATTATTTTCCGTTTCGCTATGAAGACTACCGCCAAATCGTGTCTATATCCCAGATGCGAGATGGAGAAATGGTGACTATTTGCGGGCAAGTAGAACTAATTGCCAATAAGCGCAGTTTTAAAACTAGAAAAGTGATTACCGAAGCTTTGATATCGGATAAAAGTGGTAGTGTACGAGTAACTTGGTTCAATCAGCCATTTATATCTAATAACATAAAAAGTGGTGATGTAGTTTATTTTTCCGGAAAAGTAAAAACCGATATGCTCGGGCCTCAGATGATCAGCCCAGCTTATGAAAAATTTAAAAAAGAAACTACGCATACTGCCAGATTAGTGCCAATTTATTCAGTTACTTATGGCTTAACCCAAAAACAAATTAGATTTTTAATTAACCAAGTAATTAGCTTGGCGGATAAAATCCCTGACTGGGTGCCAAAAGATATTTTAGAAAAATTTGATTTTGTGCCACTGAACGCCGCTTTGCGAGGTATACATTTTCCCGTGGACGAAAAAGATTTAAAAACCAGTACCGATCGATTAAAATTTGATGAATTGTTTTTAGTGCAGATGAAAGCGGAATTGTCCAAAAAAGAAAGAGGTAGTTTGCAGGCTCCGCCCATATTATTTAAAGAAGAAGAAATAAAAAACTTTGTCGCATCGCTGCCGTTTGTCCTCACCAAAACACAAAAAATTGCCGCCTGGGAAATTTTACAAGATATTAGCAAAAGTATGCCTATGAACCGGCTTGTTTCGGGAGACGTTGGTTCGGGCAAAACGGTGGTGGCAGCCATTGCTTTGTATGATGTATTTTTAAATAGCGGCCAGGGTGTGCTGATGGCGCCCACGGAAATTTTGGCTCAGCAGCATTTTGTTTCTCTGGCTAAATTATTTGTTCATACTAACATAAAAATAGCTTTGCTTACCGGCAGTTTAGCTAAAAAAGAAAAAAATAATATTATTGAACAGATCAGAGATGGGTCTGTGGATATTGCGGTCGGCACCCACGCCCTACTTACTGAAGGAGTAGAATTTAGAAAATTAGGTTTGGTAATCGTGGATGAACAGCACCGTTTTGGTGTGGCGCAAAGAAAATTGATTAAAGAAAAATCCGCCAGCAAACATCTTGGGCAGGCACCTCATTTTTTAAGCATGACGGCCACGCCAATTCCCCGATCATTGGCGTTAATGATTTATGGCGATTTGGATGTTTCAATTATTAATGAATTGCCACCGGGCAGAAAAAAAATAATTACCAGATTAGTAGAAGCAATCAATCGCGATAAGGCCTATCAATTTATTCGCGAACAGGTGCAAAAAGGGCGGCAAGTTTTTGTGATTTGTCCGGCGATTGAACAAAATAGCGAAGAAAATGAAAATGCAACCATTCCGATATTTAATAACTCTGAAAAAAAATCAGTTATGTCGGAATATCAAAAACTTTCCCAAAAGATTTTTCCGGATCTGCGCGTAGGTTATTTGCATGGCAAATTAAAAACCAAAGAAAAAGAGTCTGCCATGGCTAAGTTTAAAGCAGGGGATGTGGATTTATTGGTTTCTACCTCGGTAGTGGAAGTGGGAGTAGATATTCCTAATGCCAGCGTGATGATGATTGAAGGCGCTGAAAATTTTGGTTTGGCTCAGCTGCACCAGTTTCGCGGTCGGGTGGGGCGCTCAACTCATCAGTCCTATTGTTTATTATTTACTAATACTTTTTCTAAAAAAGCCTTAGAGCGACTGAAATTTTTTGAACAAACCAGCGACGGGTTTAAATTGGCAGAAAAAGATTTGGAAATTCGCGGACCCGGAGAAGTGTATGGTACCGAGCAAAGCGGGGATATGAATTTGCGTTTAGCAAAATTAACTGATTTAGAATTAGTTAAAAAATGTCGAGAGGCGGCCAAGATGGTGGCGGAAGATTTGCAGAATCACACATCTGTACTTGCAAAGATGAGAGATTGGGGAAACCAAACTCATTTTGAGTAGTATTTATTTAAGTATCTGTTCTACAACTTCTTTTACATTTTTTACGGGCGCAACTTTGAGGTCGGCAATTTTAGCAGCATTTGTCGCCGAGGGGATAATCGCAAATTTAAATCCCATTTTTTTGATTTCGTTTAATCTTTTTTCAGTTTGCGAAACCGGCCTTATTTCTCCGCCTAATCCAACTTCACCAAAAGAAGCGATGTCTTTGGAAATAGTTTTATTTTTGATGGCCGAGGATAACGCTAGAATGACTGCCAAATCAGCTGCTGGCTCTTCGGCTACCAGTCCGCCTACCACATTGAGATATATATCGTAGGCATCCAGAGGTAGCCCGGCTCGTTTGGAAAGAACACCTACTAGAACCTGTAAGCGATTTAAATCAAAGCCCGAGGCCCGTCTTTGCGGGTAGCCAAAATTGGTTTTGGTAACCAGAGCTTGGATTTCTACCAGCACCGGCCGGCTGCCTTCCATAAGGCAAGTAACAGTTGATCCTGGCACTGCGTCGCCACGTCCGGCCAAAAATATAGCCGAAGGGTTTTTTACTTCTTGCAGGCCGTGGCTTTCCATAGAGAATACACCAATTTCGTCGGTAGCGCCAAACCGGTTTTTGGTGGTGCGTAAGATGCGAAATATGTGATATTTATCTCCTTCTAAATACAAAACTGCATCTACCAAATGTTCTAATGTTTTTGGTCCGGCCACACCACCTTCTTTTGTTACTTGGCCAATCAGTACAATGATTTTGCCGCTGGTTTTGGCTAAGTCCAGTAGTTTGGTGGTACATGCCCGCACTTGGTTTATATTGCCGGCTTCACCTTCTACTTCGGTTGCCTGTACGGTTTGGATGGAATCTACAATTACTAATTGGCAATCTTTATTTTGTTTAATAGTTTCAATTATATTTTCAATGGCTGTGGCGTTGCCGAGTTTGAGCGTGGCCGCAGAAATTTTTAAACGTTCGGCGCGTAATTTTATTTGCTCCACGGATTCTTCTCCGGAAATATATAGTGAGTGGGGGAGAATTGCCGATAACTGCAAAGCCAACGTGGATTTGCCAATTCCCGGTTCGCCGCCTAACAAAATAAGAGAGCCTGGTACCAGGCCCCCTCCCAAGACTCTGTCCAGCTCTTCAATGTTTGTTTTTATGCGTTCAAATTTTTTCTTGTCTATATTTTTTAGATCTGTCATTTCTATCGGCGCGTAATTATTAGTTGCTTCCGTTTTTGATTTAGCAGTTTTTTGACTTTCAAGTATTGTTCCCCATTTTCCACACTCCAAACACCGTCCAGTCCATTTGGTATATTGAGCGTCGCAGTTGGAGCAGATAAAAATTGTTTTGGCATTGTTTTTCATCTTAATTATTATAAACTCTAAATATATAACAACCCTTGCCCTTACCCCACATATAAAAGCTAGAAATTTTTGTGGCAGGATTCACGCAGGTTACTTTGCCATCAATACCGGGTATTTTACCACAACGATCTTCCGGGCCTTGTCCACCCATTTGGGCCATTTCGTATGGTAAGCCAACGCCACCAGTATATAAAAACCAATGCCCAAATGCTAGGCTGCGAAATATGTCGCCAAATTTTAGACCGCCGGAAACAGTGTTCGCTACCTCACCGCAGGTTTTTTGTGGATCGCCAGCTATACAATAGGGTTGCTGACATCTGTTACTGCCTTCTGGATAAAACCTGTTAGTTTTTATATTTTGCGCCATCCCGTAACATAAACATAGTTGTTGTATCCCCGTGCCGCAATCTGCGCACAGTACCCCCGCGTTTG
>CAZQLV010000058.1:0-5751 GCA_964594385.1 uncultured Gammaproteobacteria bacterium
GCCTGTACCAGCCTCGCGACCTGACCAGAATTGGTTTGCGTCCACATCCCCAGTAGCCAGCTCAAGTCTGGCTTTTCATCCATGTCAACCATGGGAAAGTGAACACCGCCGAAACGGCTTGTCCGTTTGGCTCCCTGGAACAACTTGGCAGACAACGCCATCAATTCGAACGGGTTGAGCTCTTGGTCGAGCTGTGTGAGATGAATGAGGTCGCCCGACATGGTCTCGATGGTAACGATTGGTTCCGGCACATGCGGTGAAGTACGGAAGAGGATGCCTTCGTTTGGGGCTTCCATGAGCACCCCAGGATAGCGGGTGCCACTGACCCCTTCGATCCCCCTCGAAACGCCGGGCATTGCCCACTTGATGGCAGTATTCATCACCGCCGCAAAACCGAAAGTGTCCGCATCCATTGGTTCCAGCTCAATAGAAAAACCGTTCTCCCTCAGGAATGCATTGATGTCTTCGTGACTCCACGATACCATATTCTTGATCCCGGAGAGAAGGTGGTTCTCATGACGTGTAACCGGAAAGATCTCTTTGAGGAGACGGTCCTGGTGTCCATGGATCGTGGACCAGTGCCGATCAGCGCCAAGGATCCTCTCCTCGGCGGCAATCAGAGCAGCGGTCAAGGTTCGGAAAGCGCTCACTTGCGAAGTCTTCATTGTGTCGTTTCCCTTGTTGCCAAATCTCGTTCTTATCCAGCCACTCGACTAGATCTTTGCGAGAGATGTTGTTTTAGAGAGTGTTCTATGTGTTTTAAACTGTTATAAAATACGCAAAACACTCCCCCAAACAACAGCCAAACATATCATAATTATATAATTTTGTCAATACATAACGCTGAATTTTTTCTAAATCTAACGTCGCATAATATTATATGGTATAATATAAATACTATGCGAAAATCCGATAATCCAATCACCTTCCATATCCCCACTTTTTTGGAATACTGCGAAATTGAGAAGGGCCTCTCCCCTATCTCTACGCGCAATTACCATAATTTCCTCAAAATTTTTATTAATTGGCTGGAAGAAAATAAATTATCAAAACTTAAACCGCACGAGCTCACTCCCGAACATATTTGGAATTACCGAGTATCTTTGTCACGCAAAAAAGATAAACATGGCAAATTTGCCAAAAAAACTACCCAAAATTATTATTTAATCGCGTTACGAAATTTGCTTAATTATTTTGCTGAAAAAGATATTGTTTCATTGCCTTCAGAAAAAATTAAATTGCCAAAACTAACGGATAAAGATAAGGCAATTAAATTCCTTAAATTTGAACAGGTAGAAAAATTATTAAATATTCCCGACATCAGCGAGCCGAGCGGTTTGCGGGATCGGGCAATCTTAGAAGTCCTCTTCTCTACTGGCATGCGTGTCTCCGAACTAGTGGCGCTTAATATGCGCAATTTTAATATTGAAAATTTAAAAAAGGGAAAATTTACAGATGAAGAATTAACTATTTCCGGTAAAGGCGGGTCTACACGTACGATTTATTTTTCCGACCGGGCGCTCAAATGGCTAGGAGAATACCTAAAAACCAGAACCGGAATGCAGGCTCCCCTATTTATAAACTATAAAAAAGGCGACGAAGAAAATGACAATCGCCTGACTGCACGTTCGGTAGAACGCCTTATGCGCAAATATGCAACCATGGCCGGACTTCCAGTTGAAGCTACTCCGCACACATTACGCCACAGCTTTGCGACTGATTTATTGCAAAAAGGCGCGGATATGCGTTCGGTGCAAGAGTTATTAGGGCACAAAAATATTGTGACAACTCAAATTTATACGCACGTTACCAACCCTCATTTACGCGATATTCACAAAAAATTTCACAGCGGGGAAAAATAAAATAATTTTTAAAAATAATTTAATTATTTATATGTTCTTGAAAACAATAAAGCTATCCGACCTTAATGCAGATAAAAAATACGTTGTCCTTGTTCCGATTGGTTCTACCGAACAACATGGACCCTATATCCCCTATGGCAGCGATACGTACATGACCGATGCTATTGTTGAAGAAATTAACAATCAATTTCCCGACTTATTAATACTCCCCACTCTTGAGTATTCAAGTTCAAAAGAGCATGAGGGTTTTATAGGCACTTTATGGTTAGAAGATGAGACCTTAAAACTTGTTTTTCGAGATGTGTGTGCCTCAATAGAAGGTCTTGCTTCCAAGATTATATTTTTCAGTGAACATGGTGGTAATTTGCATGTGATACGAGAATATATTGCTGAACAAGAAGGGAATTTTAACAGTATAGAACTTCACCATTTACGATGTGACGACCAAGTTGTCGATCAAGTTGCGAGCGAGATTATGCACGGACCAGTTGATAGTCATGCAGGGAATTCAGAAATATCGGTACTTTTATCTTTGCAAAGCAAATTAACTACTATTCCAAACAAAGACGACCCAAAAACTCCGTTAACTACTGATCCGTGGGAAACAGGCAAGTTAAAAGATAAAAGTAATGACGGTATTGCTGATCCAAATCCACAATGGCTGGTAAGCCATGAACTTGGCAACCGGCTAGTTGAGGTGATGAAAGAGAATACTATAGAAAATTTGACTAAGATATTAAGAAGTTAACTTTGCATGCAAATCAGCCGCCCATTTCCTGGCCTGAGGAACATCTTTATCTAATTCAAACCAGAAACTATCTAACTTGAGTGAAGGTAAAACAACTTGTCCACCAACAGTTTTTACCACATTATCCATATAATCTACAGCTCCACAAAAATGGATAAAGCCACTGTCACCACAGCCATAGACGGCAAATTTTTTATTAGGAAATTGTTGTTTTTGCCAAACATCCAATAATTTAAGCATTATTTCGCTCGGCATTCCTTCCGATCCCCTGCTAAGCCAGCTCGGAGAACCCAAAATAACTGTATCATAATTATTTATATCTTCCGGTTTGGACTCTACGGCATTTTGCATTACTACCTCAAAATCTTTTTCTAATTCTTCTTTTATCATCTGAGCAACTACAAACGTACTGCCAGAATGAGTCGCATAAATTAATAAAATTTTTGGCATAATATTTAAGTGTAAGTTTGTAACAGTTCAGTAATATCCCTTTTTTGAGCAGGAATCGAAACCAGCGGTCCATTTTTTATTTGTGGAATTTGCTGTTCATATGACGGCTGATCCGACTCATAAAAAATGCCAAGTGGAATTTGTTTTTCTCCCCACTCTTGCAATTTGGCAAATGCGGCCACTTTGTCTTGGTTGTTATAATTTTTATCTAAATGATACGTATTTTCTTGGAAAAAAATATGTGTGTATACTTTGTTAAAACTCACGCATGGCTGCAGTACTTGCAACACCGAAAAACCTTTATGTTTACTGGCTGCAATCATCAGTTCGGTAAGGCGCGGCACATCGCCCGAATAGGCGCGGGCCACAAATGTAGCGCCGGCAGTGAGGGCTAAACTTAACGGATTAAGTGGTTCGTCTAAGTTGCCGCTCGGAGTAGATTTTGATTTATACCCATGCGGTGAACGAGGCGAAGTTTGACCGGTAGTCAGACCGTAGACAGCGTTGTCGTGCAAAATAACCGTTAGATCCTGGTTTCTTCTGGCTGCATGAATAAAGTGATTGCCACCCTCGGCCAAGCAATCACCATCACCGGTAAAAACCACTACATTTAGTCTGTCATTTACCATTTTAATTCCCGAAGCTACCGGCATTGGCCGACCATGCAAACCTTCAAAACTGCTAAGCTCAATAAAATTATTTATGTGCCCGTGGCAGCCAATACCCGCCACAATGACAGTATTGGTATTGTCCCACTGCTCGCGCGCGACTGCTTCTTTAAAGGCTGTCCAAATACCAAAATTACCACAGCCCGGACACCAGTTGCACGCGTTAGGAGTTTTGAGGTTTAAAACAGTAGACATATTAAATCATTTTACGAATTTTAGCGATAATTTCTTCCGCAAAAAACGGCCGACCATTGTATTTAAGTAAATTATTTTTAATTGCAACACCGGTTTGTTCCTTAATTAGCCCATTCATCTGAGCAGTAGAATTACATTCAATATTTAAAACTCGTTTGGCATTTTGCAAAACTTTTTTTACTTGCTCGGCCGGAAATGGACTTACCCAGGTAAGATGTAAAAAATTTACATTTTTAAAATGTTGCATGGCCTCCAGAATTACACCTTTATTGCTTCCCCACGAAACAATTGTTAAGTCGGCATTTTTTGGACCAAACAATTTTGGCGCGGGCATATCAAGTTTCGCGCAGGTTTTTAATTTCTGCAGCCGTTTATTCATCTGATCTAATCTGTTCTGGGCACCCTCGTGAGAATATCCAAGCTCATTATGTTCGTCGGAGTTAGCCACAATATGGTTTCCACTCCCCGGCACCGAACGCAAGGAAACTCCGTCTGCTGACAGAGCATAATGTTTATAATTAGTTTGTTTTTTAGTACTGAATTTTCCTCGTTCGACTTTGTAATTATTATATTCAAACGGTGCCGAGCTAAAACCGCTCTCACAAATTTGTTTATCTATAACTACAATTATTGGTGTTTGGTATTTATCCGCCAAATTAAATGCTTGCATGGTAAGGTGGAATGCTTCTTCAGCATCGCCGGGCGCCAAAACAATCCGGGCAAATTCTCCTTGATGAGCGCTGAGCACAAACCGCAAATCGCCCTGTTCTGTCCAGGTAGGCAAACCCGTAGCCGGACCACCACGCATCCCTTCTATTATAACCAGCGGTGTTTCGGTCATGGCAGCTAGTCCATAGCCTTCGGTCATCAGACAAAAACCACCACCGGCCGAAGCGGTCATAGAACGCGCGCCGGCAAAAGAGGCGCCGATAGCCATATTGATTGCCGAGATTTCGTCTTCGGGCTGCTTGTAGATAAAATTATATTTTTCTTGTAAGGGCGCCAGTACATGCAAAATATTGCTAATAGGAGTCATTGGGTAAATAGCCGCAAACTGCAAACCGGCCGCCACCGCCCCCAAAGCCACAGCTTCATCGCCGGTAATTACTATCTGTTTATTTATCTTATTTTTTACCGGCAAAATATCTTTAACTTTTTCTAAATAATTTTCTAGCATGTAATCATAGCCGGCCTGAGCAACTTTATGATTTTTTTCTACTAATTCCAGAGATTTACCAGCAAATTCTTCACTGATTAAATTTTTTAATACTTTAATACTACCACCCAATAGCGCCGTGGTTGCTCCTAAAGCCAATGTATTTCTAAATAAATAAGAGTTGGCAATCTCGCGGCACATGTTGTCCATAGGAATACCAAATTTATTTACCCCTTTTGGTAATTTTGGCAGTACGCATTTATCGGAATCGTAAATTACGCCCGACCCCGCCAGTAGTTCGTGTGCATGTATTTCGGCTGTTTCTTGGTTCAAAGCAACTAATAAATCCGTAGTTTGATATGAAGCTGCCACCGGTTTTTCCGAGACCGTTACCTGCACAACATTATGCCCACCGCGAATAATTGAAGGATATTCGGCGTAATTAAAAATATAATAACCCGAACGAATAGCTAGTTTGGAAAAACTTAAGCCCGAAGACATTATGCCGTACCCCGCTTCCCCACCAATTTTGAATGTAAACGGTTTTTGCATACTATTTTAAAATAATTCTCGGATCCACAGCCCACGCGTCTTTATCGGTAACAATAATTGGATTGATTGTAATTTCGCTAAAATAATCACCGGTTTGCGCCAACATGCCTAAGCGCACAA
>CAZQLV010000059.1:0-5710 GCA_964594385.1 uncultured Gammaproteobacteria bacterium
GGAATCCTCACCGAAGCAATGCGGAAATATCCTTTTTCGTTGCTCTTGCTTGATGAAATTGAAAAAGCGGATCATGATATTCTCAATTTATTTTTACAAGTAATGGAAGATGGTCGCCTTACCGACAGTGCCGGCTATGTCTATGATTTTACCAATGTAATTATTATTGCGACTTCTAATGCCGCCACCGCCTATGTTCAAGCGCAAAATAAGCAAGGTGTCCCTCACGAAGAATTGGTAAGTAAATTATTGCACGGAGAATTACAGCAGTATTTTCGCCCCGAGCTGCTCAATCGGTTTGATGGTATTATTTTGTTTAACGCGTTAAGTAGGTCGGATATCAAAACCATTGCGGGCTTGATGTTTGCCGGTATTGCCAAAGATGTGGAAGAAAAAGGTGTAATCCTAACGGCTACCGACGCAGCCCTAGAATTTTTGGCCGATGTTGGTTATGATCCCGAATTTGGCGCCCGACCAATGCGCCGAGCTTTGCAAGAAAAAGTGGAAAACCAGTTGGCAGAATTATTTTTACAAGGTAAATTAAAAAGGGGTAGCAAGGTAACCGTGGGACAGGGAGGAGAAATTACGGTGGAATAATTAACTGTAAGCATATTTGTGTTATACTTTGTCATTGCTTTTTTATTATCAATCGCCCTAACGCTGATAGTAAAGAAAATTTCTCAGCAACTGCATATTGTTGATCACCCCGATACAGACAGACATCTGCATGCCAAACCAACACCACTTCTCGGCGGTGTAGCTATTTTTGTTTCATTTTGGCTGGTTATTCTTTTTATAATTTTTTTTCATCCGATCCAGGGAATTGAACGAATTAGCAACGCATTACTTTTAGCTTTTGTTTCTTCGTGCCTGCTTATGCTGGTTGGTATTGCCGATGATGTGCGTCCATATTCGGCCAAAATTCGTCTGCCGCTCGTAGCTGTAGCAATACTTGTCTGCGCTGCTTATCCATGGCTGACAAAAATTACTAATCCGTTTGGCGGTTATATTCAGCTCGGGCAAGCGGTTGGCACAATTTTAGTTTTTGGTTGGTTGATGGGCATGACCTATACTACCAAAATTTTGGATGGCTTAGATGGTTTGGCGACCGGTATAATTTGTATCGGCGCTTTTATTATTATTTTGCTGACCTCTATTACCAAATTTTATCAACCAAATGTGGGGTTGGTAGCTACGGTTTTTTTGGCCGCCTGTCTGGGATTTTTATTATTTAATTTTTATCCGGCCAGTATATTTTTGGGTGAAAGCGGCAGTATGTTTATTGGTTTTATGTTGGGCGTGTTGGCGGTTATTGGTGGGGGGAAGTTGGCGACAGCGCTACTGGTCATGGCTATTCCAATCTTAGATTTAATTCGGGTAGTCTACAAAAGAATCCGTCGCGGTCAGCCAATATTTTCGGGCGATAGAGAACATTTACATTTTCGTTTGGTAGATTCCGGCCTCGCTCAGTGGCAGGCGGTTTTATTACTCTACGCCCTGGCATTTTTATTTGGTATTACGACATTATTTTTACAGAGTTTAGAAAAAATTTACGCTCTGCTCGGATTAATTTTACTCATGGCGCTCATCAGCCATCTGATTGGGCGAAAAACTGTAAAAATGCTAAAATGATAGTAAGATATTTAAATATATGCGAGAATCAAAACCATTTAAAACCTGGCATTTAATTTTTTTGTTAGCCGTTGTGCTCCTGGCAATCGGCGATAAAATTTATGTATCTCTATGGACCAAAGCTACGGTCAAGCTTGCTGGTCAAGAGATGCGTGTCCTGGTAGCCGATACCTATGCGCACCGATTGCAAGGCTGGAGCGGCAAAAAGAATATGGGCAAATACGGCGGAATGCTGTTTGTTTTCCCAGATGTTAGCCGTCACCCAATGGTGATGCGCGATATGTATTTTCCGCTTGATATTGTTTGGATAGATGTAGACAAAGTGGTAGATATCGCGCCTAAATTGCCGCCCGAGGCAGGTGTGCCGGAAGACCAGCTAACTATCTATCAAGCGCGCGTTAGCTCGACACTGGTTTTGGAATTGCCAGCTGGGTTTATGGAGCAAACCGGATTGAAGATAGGGGATACGATAGAGATAAATAAGTAGGGTTGACCCCGCCCCCTCACGAAGATCGGGGTTAGCCCCGCCTCTCGCGAGAGGCGGGGTTGACATATTCCGGCTTTTCGTATATACTACGCCCACTATTATTCTCAAACTTAAATTCATATATGTACGCAGTAATCGCTACGGGTGGAAAACAATATTTGGTTAAAAGCGGAGATGTTCTCAAAATAGAAAAATTGCCGGTTAATGAAGGCTCTACAGTCGTTTTTGATAAGGTGTTACTTACCGCTAGTGACGATGGCTCTGATGTAAAAATCGGTCAGCCATATGTAGAAGGCGTAACTGTATCCGCCACTTTGGAAAAACAAGGCAAAGAACGTACTCTGCGCGTAGAAAAGTTCAAACGTAAAGTTCGTTACCATAAAGTACATGGTCAGAGACAGAGATATAGCTTGGTAAAAATTTCCTAACTTTTTAAACTAAAAACCCATTCGCCTAGGCGAGTGGGTTTTTAGTTTTTCAGATCGTTTAATCTTGACAAAACAAGGAAAATAGTGTAGGGTTGGCCTATGTTCAACAACGTCCTGATCAGGGTTATGGGTTTCGTACTTTTCTTTTGCGGCATTATTCCAGTTGTCATAGATATAAGGACAATGTCCAATGGTGACCAGGGCAAGACTATCCTTGCCGCCCTCTTGAGGGGGGCACAATGGGATGGGCTTGGAGAGTGGACCGCTTATATTATGTGGGTTATGCCGGCCATAATCGGGTTCGTTATGATTATTTACCCCTTTGGGCGAAGGCCGGCTGCTCCAGTTGAGCCCACTGATCGGCGCTAAACTTATCTGCACAAGCGCAGAATGATGATAGTTAGCTTAAACCCGTTCGTTCCATTTGCTTTGTTCTTGATTCTCAAGGTTAAAGCAGGCGGATTTTAACGAGCGGGTTTTGTTATTTAGAAGTTCGGTTTTTAATCGCGCTACCGAGCGTAATTTCATCCGCATATTGCAAATCACTGCCCATCGGCAAGCCCCGGGCGAGGCGAGTGGCTTTTATATTCGGATGTTTTTCTTTTATTTTTTTCTCCAAAAATAACATGGTAGTTTCGCCCGGCATATCGGGGTTTAATGCCAAGATTACTTCTGTTACCTTATCACTTTCTAATCTTGCAAATAATTCTTTTATTTTCAATCTTTCCAAATCTTCTTCGCCCGGCTCTATGACTCCGCGCAACACATGGTACAGCCCGCCAAAGGCACCGGTTTTTTCTATAACCGGAATATCTTGCGAGTCACCAATCACACAAATTATAGATCCGTCACGATTTTTATTATTACAAATGGCGCAGGGATTATTATCGGAAAAATCCCAACAGGTTTCACAGCTTTTTACGTTATCAATTAATTCTTTTAAGGCGAGCGTAATTTCGCCTACTTGTTTTTTGCCCGATTTTAGTAAATGAAAAACAAACCGCTCGGCCGTACGCTGACCAACACTCGGCAGTTTGCGAAAAGCATCAATTAGGTTTTGAATTGATTTTGAGTACATTATTTTTTACCTAATAAGCTATCCATGCCTCCCATTTCCTGCATTTTACTGGCCATAATTCGTTGCATTTTTTTGAGGGCGTCGGCATGAGCATCTTTGATAGCATTCTGCAATCTTTCTTTTTTAGCCGGATTGAGCAAATCTTGGTCAACATTTACTTCTTTAAGTTGAAAATTTCCATCCATAACTAGGCTAACACCGCCACTACTAACGGTGGCTGATTCGCCAGCCAGAGAATCTTGTAATTTTTTACCCTGGTCTCTGAGATCTTTGAATTGTTTGAGTTTTGAAAATACGGACATATTTTTTAAGTTAATAATTAACTTTACATCGGTGGTTCGGACAAAGCATTATTTTGGCTAAATGCCGATTTCGGTTTTAAGGCCTGGGGTTGGGGGATAGCCGTGCCCGGATCTATATATTTGTTAGTCATGCTGCGGAAAGAAGCGCGCTGTTCATCAAAGATTGTGCGCACCATGCCGGTGGGGCCGTTACGATGTTTGGCAATATGTATTTCGGCAATATTTTTTTCGTCGGGCGAAATATCTTCGGGGCGGTAGTTGCGGTCGGCGGATTTTCGGTAAATAAATAATACCACATCCGCATCCTGTTCAATAGATCCCGATTCACGCAAGTGCGAAAGTTTTGGGATAGCTGGTTTGCTTAGTTCTACGGTACGTGACAGCTGTGACAGTGCTAGCACCGGGATATTAAGTTCACGAGCAATACTTTTGAGACCGCGCGTAATTTCGGCAACTTCTTGCACACGACTCTCAATGTTACCGCGCGATTCCATCAGTTGCAAGTAGTCTATCACAATCAGTCCTAAACCATGCTCCATTTGCAAGCGGCGGGCTTTGGTGCGGATCTGCATTATATTATTGTTTGAGGCATCATCAATAAAAATCGGCGCTTCGGAAAGCACACCCATTGCGTGGCCAATCCGCGGAAAATCTTCTTCACTCAGTTTGCCGGTGCGCATCCTCCACAAGTCAACATTGGCTTCCGAGCAAAGCATGCGATCCACCAACTGCTCTTTGCTCATTTCCAAAGAAAATAATCCCACCGGTACTTTTCCTTTTACGCCAATATGCCGCACAATATCCAGTGCCAAAGAAGTTTTGCCAACACTCGGACGGGCCGCCAAAATAACTAAATCGGATTTTTGTAAACCGGCCAGCAAATTATCTAAATCAGGATAACCTGTCGCGACTCCGCGCATCTGTCCTTTGTTATTATGCATCTCGTCTATGCGATCAAAAGCTTCATTTAATACTCCGCGAATCGGAATAAACGTCTGGCGCATGAAGTTTTGTGAAACGCCAAACAGCTGTCTCTGCGCTTCGTCCAGCAGTGCGTCTAGTTCGGTTGTTTCTTCATACCCCATTTTAGAAATTTCGTGCGCCGCGCCCAGTAAGCGACGGCGAGTCGCTTTTTTATGGACAATATTGGCGTAATTTACCACATGCGCGGCCGTGGGCACTACGTTGGTCAGCGATACCAAATAACTATATCCGCCCGCCTGTTCTAATTGATTTTTTTCAGTCAAACGGTTGCTGAGCGTAAGCAAATCTATCGGGTCATTTTTTTGGTATAAATCCAAAATAGTTTCAAAAATATGAACATGGGCGTTTTTATAAAAATCCTCGGGCTGTACAATATCGGCGATTTTAAGCATGGCGTCTTTATCAAGCAAAATAGAGCCTAAAAGTGACATCTCGGCCTCTAGGCTTTGCGGAGGAATTTTTTCTAGTTGAGTGATATCAGCAGCCATACTTTTTTATCAATAAGTCTGTATATCTTAAACTAAGCAATTTTTTTTAGCAAGAAAAAATCGGGATAAATTGTTCGTAGACAGGGGATAAATTTTGACAAAAATAGTATTCTGATGTTTCCTTAAATTAAGGAGCGCATCATGGACAATCATGCCAAAACTATTCTGTATGATCAGGGTGCAGATCTTTTATCTTCTTTTGAACAGGCTGTTGGTCCAAAAAGTCGTAGGAATGTTAATCCGGCAATTAACAATGTTCGTTTTCCACCAAGAAGCACTGGCATAATGGAAGTTAAGCTTACCATTGTTAA
>CAZQLV010000060.1:0-5699 GCA_964594385.1 uncultured Gammaproteobacteria bacterium
GAGTTTCAAGCTCTAAAATTCCAACTTCATCTTCTGCTATTGTTGGTTCAGATACGGAAACGTCTCTGTCCGGATTGTACCCTGCAGTTTCTGCCATAAAAGATTGATAATATCCTAATTTTAAAGATATTTTATCATAATTTGTACAAAAAATCAATGCTCGCTTTAAAACCAAAAACCACCAAAGTGGTGGTTTTTGTTTGTTGCGGGACCCGCCCAGTCATCCGACCGGGCGTCCGGTTGAATAACCGGACGGACTGTTAGCCATGTTGAATGCCTGGCTTGCCTGATTTGACGCGAGGTATGTTTTGTTGCGGGACCCGGACTTGAACCGGGAACCTCGTGGTTATGAGCCACGCGAGCTGCCATTGCTCTATCCCGCTATTTTATAAGTAAACGCTGGAGCAGGTGAGCGGAATCGAACCGCCATTTCATCCTTGGCAAGGACGTATAATAACCATTATATGACACCTGCAGTGAGTCAAAAAGACAATGAAATATTTTTAGCCGCTTGCGAGCTAAAAATATTTATATTGGCTATTTGCGAACAAAGGTGTCATATACCTTAGTATATGCACCTGCAGTGAGTAAAATCTTATCATTTTTTGCCTTTACTGTCAAACACCGGCACCAAAGCCTTTTTTGGCTTCAGAATCAATTTAAAAATTTCCAAAACCGGTACAATGGTGGTGGCGGCTGCGATTACTACCAACCAATCAACTGCTGAAAGTGTCACTGTATTAAATGCGTTATGGAAAAAAGGTAAATAAATCATTGGCATTAGTAATAATATTTCTAACAAGACAGATCTATTTAGCCAGTGATTAGCAAAGGGATGATAAAATACTGAATGAGTGCTGGAACGAAAATTATAGGTCTTAAAGAATTGAATTAAGATAAGAGAAATAAAAACCATTGTCATAATTTCTATTATTGGTCTACCGGATTTGCCGGCTAATATAAAAAGAGAAATATTAATCAGTACCGACCAAACACCTCCGACGGCTATTAAAATTTTCAGTGGACGATTAAATAATCCCTCGTGCGGATTGCGAGGTTTTTCACTCATTACATCGCTATCGGGTGGGTCAACTGCCAAAGCCAAGGCCGGCAACCCATCTGACATTAGATTAACATATAAAATTTGCACGGCTGTAAGCGGTAAAGGCAAACCTAAAAAAAACGCGGCCACAAACAGACCAATTTCGCCAAAATTTGAAGATAGTAAATAGGCTAGAAATTTTTTAATATTAGCAAAAATTGCCCTGCCCTCTTCTACTGCTGCCACAATGGAAGAAAAATTATCATCGGTTAGGGTAATTGTGGCTGCTTCTTTGGTAACATCTGTGCCGCTAATACCCATCGCTATACCAATATCGGCTTTCTTTAATGCTGGTGCGTCATTAATTCCATCACCAGTCATAGCCACCACATGGCCATGTTTTTGCAATGCTTCAATGATACGCAATTTATGTTCGGGCGATACTCTGGCGCAGACTGAAATCTTTTCAATTTCTTTTTCCAGTTCTTCGTTGCTCATTTCTGAAATTTCAACACCCGTAAGGACTTTGCCATCTGGTGGCAGCAATGCTAATTCATGGGCAATAGCCGAAGCTGTAAGGGGATGATCCCCGGTAATCATCAAAACCTTAATCCCGGCCTTAGCGCAATTGGCAATAGCTACTTTGGCTTCCGGTCGCGGCGGGTCAATCATGGCCATCAGGCCCAAAAATATCATATTATTCTGACCGGCAATCAGATCTGTGGCCGGCACAAACGCCACTCCGATAACCCGCATCGCTTCTTCCGCAAAAAGATAAGATGCATTTAAAATAGAACTTCTCATTTTTTCTGTCAGTGGTTGCACTTCGCCTTTTTCTGTTTGATACTGAGAACATGCCGCCAACATTACTTCGGCCGCTCCTTTGCCATAAGCTACGGTGCCTTTTGGAGTTTGGTGTAGCGTAGTCATGCGTTTGGTTTCGGCGCTAAACGGAATTTCTCCGACGCGCGGCAATTGTTCATCTAATAAATCTTTATTCAGTCCGCCTTTTGCCGCCGCTACCACCAGCGCAGCTTCGGTAGGATCTCCTATTAAATCCCAAGAGCCTTCTGATTTTTTCAGACGCGCATCGGAACATAAGACCGCCGCTTGCAACAGGGAAAGCAAACCATCGTCTATTTGGTATGTTTCTCCATTTAATAAAAATTGGCCATGCGGATCATACCCAATACCCGTAATATCAATAGTCTCGCCATTACTTAGAAAGATTTTTCGCACGGTCATTTCATTTTTGGTAAGAGTGCCTGTTTTATCCGAACAAATAACTGTGGCGCAGCCTAACATTTCTACTGTGGGCAAATATCTTACTAAAGCGTGGCGTTTGGCCATTCTTTCTACCCCGATAGCCAAAGCAATAGTAACCACCGCGGGCAAAGCTTCTGGCACTACGGCAACTGCCAAGGCAATACCGAAAATCAAAACTTCCAAAAAGGATTCCCCGCGAAAAAAACCAAACAAAACAGCCGCCAAAACAATTGCCAGAGCAATTTTTGTTACCACTTCGGCAAAATGAGACAGGCTTTGCTGCAAAGGAGTTGGCGCTCTTTTTATACCTTGGAGCAAACCGGCAATATGCCCAAACTCGGTATACATACCGGTCGCTACCACAATTGCTCGTCCGCGACCGTACGTTACGGCTGTCCCCGCAAAGACCATATTCTGACGATCACCCACCACCGCATTCTCACCGCAAATTAAGCTACTTTTTTTTTCTACGGGTACCGATTCACCGGTAAGAGGCGACTCTTCTATTTTTAAATTTATGGACTCTGCCAACCGAGCGTCTGCCGGCACCCTATCTCCGGTAGCCAAAATTATCACATCGCCCGGAGCTAATTCATGCGCCGGAATTTCTTTTTCTAATCCTTCACGCAACACTACCGCTAGAGGCGTTGCCAATCGTTGCAATGCTTCCAGAGCCCGTTCAGCGCGCCATTCTTGGATAAATCCAAAAATAACGGTAAAAAAAATTATAATCCCAATCGCCACGGCTTCCACAAAATGATGCAAAAACCATGACAAAGCCGCGGCTAGCAAAAGCAAAAAAATAAAGCTGTTTTTAAACTGCTTAAAAAGCAACCGATAAAAATGCGGATGCTTTACCGCAAGCAATTGATTTGCCCCATACTCTTTGATGCGTAAGGCGACATCACTCGCTGTTAAACCAATATCTATGCTTGTTCTTAATTCTATCGCCACTTCTGATACGGACATCGTGTGCCAGGGAGTACGGCCGGAAGCATTTTTTCCAGATTTTTTTTCGGACATATAAGCGCAATTATCCAATTTATTCTAACATCTTTAGACAAATTAAAAAAGGACTTATAATCCCCATTAGATTTTAGACTGAAAACAAGCTTAGGGCTTATTTCTTTCCTGCGATTTTTCTTGTTTTTTTATACTACTTAAACCGCCCGGATGACGATAGAGTGTTCTCTCCAAACCTTTATCAATGGTAATTTTCTCGTCTGAATTATTTTTGAAAGAAAAAATACCCATTTTGCTCGCGACAAATCCGGGGTGGTTGAAAGTAAGATAATAATCACCTTCTCCAACGATAAAATAATAGCGCCCATGCCTATCTGTAATTTGTGAAGCGGTATGTTTGCTAAACTGAGCATTAAAGAGCTCGACTTTCACACCGCTAACGGGTTTATGGTCGGTGAGATCATATACGGTCCCCCAGCGTTTAATGTTACTAGACAAAGCCAGTTCTCTGAGCAATACAAATAATCCGCCTTGAATTGCTAGCAATACCGCTAGTATAAGTTGAAAAAAATAAAGATAGGAAACAAAAGCTAATAATAAACCGGCCCAGGATATAATAAGTCGGAAACGATTGCTAATAGTTTGAAACCAATAAATAATTGGCCGATAATGGTTGCCTGCAGGATCTACAGGAATATTACGAGCAATAATACCACCCTCTTCGGAGATAGTAATAATTTCTCCATGGTATAAATTAGCTTTTTGGCCATCTTGGGTACTTTTGGAAAAAAGTTGTGAAGGAAAAATAAAATTATTTTTTTGCACTTGTAGTATATATTCGCCGGGGTTAGCCATAAAGACAAATCGCCCTTTATTATCCGTTACTTTAGTTTGGATTATTTTACCGGAAGCAGTCTGTATTAGCCGGACTGTTGCCAAATCAACCGGCAACTTATTGAGAGAATTGTACACCAACCCCCACGATTGATGCCCCGCTAATTTATTGCCTTTAAATTGTCTAAACAGCAACACCTCAAACTGAGAGATCGGGTCAATCCATGAAATAAATAATATTGCCAAGGCTATCTCTATACCTACAGTTACCGGTAAAGCAATATTGTTTTGGCTGCGATCATCGGCGTGCTCGGCAAAATCTTGCCAGTAATATAATAAATAAGTTGTTTCTATGTTGACCCTATCACTCGCTAAAATATAGGTATTCAGAGGATGACTAAAATACCACAGAATTCGATCAAAATCATTTGCTACTTCGCTTTCGCTCATGGCAATGGGCGCGCGGGCCAGAAAAGGTATAAACAAAAAAACAATAACGATAATAAAAATAAGTTTTTTGCTCATAAACTACAGGTATAACCACTTTAGTATACTATTTTTTAGAAGTTTTTACTATCGGCTATAAACAAAAAAGTCACTGATTAAACAATATTTTCTTCTAAACGAAAAATTATACACTCGTATAATTTAAATAGTAATCAATCACCGGCAATTGTAAAGTAAAAAATTTTTCCGGCTGCTCAGTAAATAATCTTTTTAGTTCGGCTTTAGTTACCCAGCGAATATCCTTCACCTCTTCGGCTTGCGCCACCGGTTCTTCGTCAGCCACTTCACATAAAAATACAAATCCTATCCACGGCCGTCCGCCTTTTATCTGCTGTTGGCAACAAAATGGCACAAACGCAAACGCGCCATCATTTTTGGGTGAATGGACTTTGGTTTTTATATCAGGTTTAATTTTAGTAACAGTTAATCCGGTTTCTTCTTTGATTTCTCTTTTTAAGGCATCGTAAACCGATTCATACAAATCAACCCAGCCGGCTGGAATTTCTATAGTGCCGGAATAGACTGGGTCACCCTGCGGTTTCCAACGAGTTTGAATTAAAATTTCGGTTTCACCGTTTTTAACTCGTTCAATAATAGCAGAAACAACTGGTATATTTACTTCATGTTCGGTGGGCATATGTTTTAGAGAGGGCTAAACTTGAGCAGGTAACGGGAGTCGAACTCGTGTCACCAGTTTGGAAAACTGGGATAATAGCCGTTATATGATACCTGCGACGAGTGAAATAGACAGGGAAACATTTATAGACGCTTGCGATCTATAAATGTTTCATCTGGATATTTCCGAGGAGCGGTATCATATACCGAAGGTATATGTACCTGCAGCGCGTTTCACACCCGCATTTCACATATTTTACTGCAATTTACAAAAAAGTCAACTGGCTGTATAGTATGTATTACTAATATTTAAGCATTGCTTATGCACAAAAAACTCGCTATCTTAGCCATAACCATAGGAGCAATTACGCTGTTGGGCGCTGGTTGTAAACAAAATTTATTACCAGGCACATCTACAAACCAAGGACCCATTGAACCATCTATCACTGTTTCTGACCAGTCTTTACCAAAC
>CAZQLV010000061.1:0-5675 GCA_964594385.1 uncultured Gammaproteobacteria bacterium
AGCCAGCTGAGCTATTGGCCCATATCTTTAAGAGAGTATAAATTAAAAAACTACGCATGTCAATCATTAATTTTTAATTCCGTTGTCTCCCTCCCCTATAAGGGGAGGGATAAAGGGTGGGGTTAAAGACTGTAATTTTACTTTACCAAACCCCCACCTCTATCCTCCCCCTACAAGGGGGAGGAAGCCCGAGAGCAAAACTAAAATTTATTTAATCTCTTTTTAAACTAACATCAATAGTAATGGACTCGGCTTCTTTGCCTTCCAAATCAATAATATCTGTCTTACGCGGATGATACTGTTTATGCTCATACGTCACATAATACTTAGCGTCTCCGGCCATAAAATAATATTTACCGGCACTATCGGTAACTTGCATATCAACTAGCTTATTAAATTGTGAGTTAAATAATCTGGCCACCACCCGAGAAATCGGCGCGCGACTAGAATCATCATAGACAAAGCCCCAATTTTTCGGTTTGGATGGCATAGCCAGCTTGCGGAAAACAAAGAAAATAACCACATGTAAAAAGAGCAAAACGGCGATATACCATTTTGGCGATATATATAATGATACGGCCGTCAGCACAATACCAGCTATAGACAATAGAGTTTGTAGGGTGCGGCCAAATTTCTGCCAAAACAACCGACTCGGTTTTTTGGTTGCCTCTACCGGATCCAATGGGATAGTGGCGGTGATGCTGGTTGGGCTGATAACTTCTATTACTTCGCCATGATAAATATCAACTTTTTGGCCATCGGTGGTGGCGCCGGCCAGAAAATTAGACGGAAAAACAAAACGACTTTTCTGAGCTTGTAGCCTATATTTACCCGGATCAACCATAAAAATAAAACGTCCTTTAGAATCAGTTACTTTGGATTGTACAATTCTATTATTGTCCGCGTTAATTAGGCGCACGATTGCCAGATCAACCGGCAATTTATTTAATGAATTATAGACAAAACCCCACTTTTCTCTTTTTCTCCATCCCAGCAGCATCAGTGGCTGTAAGAATAACAAACGCAAGAATGGCAGAAAGTCTAACCAAGAAATAAATGAAGCGGCTCCCACGGCCACCGCGGTAAATACCGCCGGCGCCACCACTTGTTGGTTTATTTGCTGTACTTGTGGGCTAGCAATGGCGTCTTGAATTTTCTGCACTTCTACAGCAGATAAATTTTTTGCTTTGCCGGCTAAAGCTTTGGTAATTTTTTTAATATTTGCCGACAGAGAAATCTTTGAGTCAATCGTTAGATCTAACTTGGGAGGGAACGCAAACAAGCTTAGTTGAGAATTGATGGTGTGGTTGGAAATATTGCTAACAGTTACTAATCTACTATAGTACCCATCTTTTTCAAGATAAATTTTATAATCGCCGTTGGGGACAAACCAACCAAAACTACCATTAATGTTTGAGGTTATTGGATTCAGCTGACCATAATAACCCATTGGCGCCACACTGCCATCGGCTCCATATAAAGTAAGGGCAACTCCACCCAATGATCTCCCTTGTCCATCCACAACCTGGCCAAATGATAAACTATTTAATTTGAAAGCAACCGAATCCACCTGATCATTGCCATAATTTATCTCTATATACGCCTGGGTTAAACCAGCTTGGCCAAAAGATAAATCCGCATAATACATTTTGTCGGCAGTGTTATGCACAAATTGATGAACGTCTGTATTACCTACACGCAAAACCAAACTTTGCGGGGCGCTAAATAAAACTGCTTCCGGAATAGCTATAGTCAAATTTATTCCCGATAATCCGGTAACCGCTTCATTTGTTGGTACGAGAGTAATGTGGCGATTGGCCGCAAAAAATAATACTCCATCTAAACTCATGCGCACAAATTCCGGTACGGTAGGTTCGGGCGGATTATATTCATCATTGTCGGTCTGACTTTCGCATCCAGGGTCGGCGGGAAAATCTATTTTCCCATCACCATCATTATCTATACCATCGCTACAAGCAAAAACTTGATTAACACAGCTACCAAATCCAACACAAGCAGAATCCGCGCAATCTATTTTGCCATTATTGTCATCGTCTATACCGTTATTACAAATTTCCGCCGACGGCGTAGAACTCGGCGGAGGCGGGATACACTGAGAAGAAAAAGCGCAAGCGCTATCGGCGCAATCGGTGTAGCCATTATTATCGTCATCCAAACCATTGCCGCAGATTTCTGCCGGAGGTGTAGAAATTATTTGTGGCACAATTTGTCCGCTTCTAAAAATACCGGGGCTGTTATTATTAGAAGTGTCAAAAGAAAAAATTGTATAAAAATAATTTATGTTTTCAATTACATTTATATCCGTAAAATTTTCCCCGCTGCCGCTATAGACAACCGTGCCGTCACCCGGACTTGCCGAAGACGAACCGATTTTTCTGACTACTTTGACTCCGCTAAAATCCGGCGTGCCCGATAAACTTGGATTTGTCCAAGATAAAACAATAGAGTTGGTGGTGGTAGATAGAACAAAATTGGAAACATCGGGTGGAGGCACACTGTCGGCTTGGGTGGTAAATGTGGCGGCCGTGCTGGCGCTGTTTCCCGAACTGTCGGTGGAGATAATTTGATAATGATAAATAGTATTTGGCGCCAAATTTGTCAGGGGTACGCTATGCGTCAGCGCATCAACCGCGTCAAAAAAATTATTGCCATAACTATTGTTTAAACCATAATTAACTTGGCTATCGGCCAGCTCGTCTGTATCCCACTTTATCGTAGCCGTAGTTACCCCGCTGGAAACTTGTATATTAGATATAATGGGTGGTGTAGTATCGGCGGGTGGCGAAGGTGTAGGCGCAGTAGAAAAAGTAGAACTATATGTGGTAACATGCGCGCCGGTATCGGTTACAGAAATTTTAAAATAATATAACGTACCGGTTACCAAATTGACTATATTTGTCTGGTAGCTGCCACTGATTGTACTACTACTGCCATAACTGGGGGTAACACCATATACAAACGTAACGCTGGCAATGCCTTTATCATCGGCAGCATTCCAGCTTAAATTGGCTGTCGTAAACGAAACAGAGGAAGTAACGTTAGAAATTGTTGGATTATTGTCTAAATTTCCCCCACCGCCTCCTCCGCCACCCCCGTTACTAGGAACTGTTGCATTAACAGTTATCCCTTGATTTACAGTTGCCGCTTGCACAGACAACCAAAAAAAACCGCCAATAATAATGGCCAGAAGAAAAAATATTTTTTTAAACTTTAGGCTCATATTTTCATTTGTCATCCTGAACGCAGTGAAGGATCTCTGTCAGATTAAAGTTGGACAGGGATTCTTCGTTTCACTCAGAATGACAAACTATAACTACTGTGTTCCGATAGTAGCGGTGGAAGAAACTGACAGGTCAACAGCCTCTGTGGTAGTGGTGAGTGGCTCAATTATTTCCGGAATAGAAGAAGTTGTATTTTCTGGAGAAGTAGTGTTTGAATTCTGGTCGGTAGTTGCAGGTGTGCTATTTAATTCATTCGCAGATAAAACTTTAGCGATAACTGTCCAATCAAACGACGCGTTGCTCTGCCCATTTTCATTTTCTTTGACGACAAAACTATCATAGCTTCGTTCGGAAACATACACGCCTTTAGTTTCGCCGGACATCGTAATCTGAATTTGCAGCGGCACAGTTTTGTCTATCACTGCCTGATCAAGATCGGTTAGCACTACTCGCTTGCTGCCATTTTCTAGTGTGCTTGTGCCGGAAATAACTAGCTCTTGTTTGGCAGTACTCTGTAAACCATAAATTTCTTTATCGCCGCTGGCAGTGGCAATCTTTTGGATCAAATTTCCGGATTCATCTATTTCCCATTTATTATTACTACCAACAATGGTCGCAACATTAATGAGCGAATTATTTTGTAAATCAAGATTGCCACCCGCATAAACGAGTTGGTTATTATTATTATTTTCCACACTTAAATTGGCCGGATCGCTACTGGAAGCCAGACTAAAGCCTTGAGCATTAGCAAGTTTGGTAATATTGTCTTTAATTTCACTAATCGCCTCGTCGCGATTATACATCCAACCGGTTCGGATGAGTGTGAGGATTTTACCCGTGGAAGTATTTAATGATTCCAAAGCCACACCAATTATTCCTACCACTTTATTATTTTTATCTTTGCTTGGATCGTATTTCATGGCCATGCCGGGCAAAGAGGCGCTGACAAGCAAATCGCCTCGAGAAATACTACCATTTTCATTAGAAACTTTTACCGGCACTCGGCCGACCATTGCCAGTACTGCCGTATAATCTGTATGGCCATTGCCCACCACAATTGTCGGGTCAGTAGAAATCACTCCGGCTACCGCTGATTCGTAAGCCGAATCACTGCGGCGATAGGTGTCCGGTGAATTTTTGTCTACCATTACGACATCACCGGCTTCGACGGTATCATCTATGGCAATATCTACTTTTTCGGCCAAATCTCCCGGATTAGTGGAAGTACCCAAGACAGCGCTGGCGCCAAAATAATTGCCACTAGCATGTACATCGCCATTAGCTGCCACCGAAAATACCGACATATTATTGGCGCGTAAAGAAATAATATAGTTGTCAGCCAAAGGCGAATTAAAATTAACGGCATTAAAAGTAAATGCTCTTGAACCGGCAAAACTACCGGCAGATGATTCAAACAGTGTAGAGCTGGCAAAAGAAATTTTGTTTACAATGGTATTGTTACTCAAAGAAATATTACCCGTAACAACCAAATTGTATGGATTAGAAGAAGTGCCGATGGTTAGGGTATTAGTAGTTGTATCCAGCGTGAGGGCTTTATTTAAAATATTATTCCAACTTACATTTACAAAACCAACTATTATGCCCACATCAGAGCCGGAATAATCTTGCATAGCCATCGCGATAGTTTTACCCTCATCGGTTGCTTTCATAGCTACACCCGGAATGTCCGAAGCAGTTAATCTGTCGCCGGCATGAATATCACCATTAACAGTGGTTACTTTGATAGGCACACGTCCGGCCAAGGCTACGGGTTTAAAAGAGTTGCCACCCGAATCAACGCCACCAAGAGTGAAACCCGGTTTATCAGAAATTACACCAATACTATTATCGGCATAAGCGGATGTACATTTGCTGATATAAAAATTTGATAAGTTATCAGAAACAGAGCAGACCACATCGCCGGTTTGCGGACAATTGTCGTTTTGAGCGCAATTGGGATCTAGCGGATACAATTCGGCAAGGTCCAAAGTAGTGGTACCAGAAATAAAGCCCGAAGCTTTGATGTAGCCATTAACGCCAATACCGGCGGAAGTGGAAACTCCGGCATCAACAAATAATCTATAATTATTGACGGTGGAAGTGCCGATTTGCACAGTACCGCTCGCAAAAACTTTAAAGATATTTGATGTTTGAGCGGAATTAATATCAAAAATAGAGGAACTGGCCGTGGAAGACGAAAAGACTGATAAAACTCCATTAGACATTATCCCTCCTGCTCCGACCAAAAGAGAAGTACCGGCCATAATATTTCCTTGAGCAAAAATATCATTTCTAGCTTGCAAATTTCCTACCTCGGCGCTATGGGCCATAAGACTACTGACTTCTGTACCGGAAAGATCTACTACAGAAATGGTGTTATCAAGAGTATTAGCTGTATATGCATACCGACCGGAGACATATATGGAAGAAGGG
>CAZQLV010000062.1:0-5653 GCA_964594385.1 uncultured Gammaproteobacteria bacterium
CAGCGCATGGCGGATTCTGGTACATTAAAAAACGGAGCAATTCCCAAATCACAATCTTCACCATTACCTTTAGTCTCATTACCACATATAGAAGCATTTACGGCGGTAGCATTGGTGGTGGGGCTAGAACCGGTATGCAAACAAACATTGCTACAACCGCTCGAATTAGCTACTCCCGGGTCACATGTTTCACCTAAGTTTGGTTCAACAATGCCATTACCACAGGTGTTAGTATTGGTATTTCCCAAACGACGACAATCCAAACCGCAGCCAGCCCCGGCCTGAGGCGGATCGCAATCTTCGCCTGCCTCCAGTATATTATTTCCACACATTGGCACTGCCGGAAGACCAGCTGCGACACTACTCCCCTTGCGCACACAGTCTTTGGTACAAAACGGATTGTAACCAAGAGTATGGTAAACTCTAATACTGGCGACTACATTAGGGAAAAGAGCAGCATCGGAAATATTCCAATTCCAACTAACAGACCATGGATTTAATTTTTGTCCGGCCGAGCTGCAGGTATCGGGCGAAGAATATGGTTGGGCGCTATAAATTTTCTTATCATTAATAAATTCAGCAATGTAAGCACTCGGTGAAACATCAACTCTGCTTATTTGACATTTGGTAGCTTTAGTTTTAAACCGCCAGGTAAATTGCTTGCTGTATGGTTTAGAAAAAGTCGTAGGGTCTCCTAAACGAGCTGCGGACCATAATAATTCTGGTGAATTAATGTTGGTGGTGGAAGCAGATATAACAACTTGATAAATAGTGTTTGATTCTAATTCGGCCGAATTGAGGGTGGAATTTGCTACTTTTAAGATTGTATAACCACTTGCACTATCTAAAAATACATTAGCGGAGGAAAGTACCGATGTGGTATTTAAGCAATTTTCATCATTACATTTTAATAATTTAACCGGACCGCTGAGCGCCGAACCCGGTAAATTTTTATTAGACATGGTCGTGTTAAAACGTACTCCCACTTCGGCATTGGTACATGATTCTAAACACTTGGGCCAAAAATCTACTATTTCGGGATTATTCAAATCTATGGTAAGCGGACTAACACCGGTATAATTGGCGGAGGCTAGAGTAGCTACAGCGCTCACGTTTACGGCGTTATCTGGATTGGTGAGCCCCACACCAACGGTATTAGCTAGAGCGGAAACCTTTGCCTCTTCATTATTGGTAGAAAAAATATCAGCATAATTTCTATTTTGCGTTGCCCAAGCCCAACTGAACGCGTCAGTATTCATGATAATACAGTGCTGTGTGCTTAGTCCGTGACCGCTATAAATAACATCCGTTCCTGCATCGGCGGCGGATTGTCTGTACTTAATTGGTTTTTCTAAAATCGAAGTCCAGTAACTATATGGTGTTATCACTACTTTTTTCATTCTACAATCCTGAGAGTCAGCTCTAAACACAAAACAATAAGCTGAATCGTCGCTGCACGGCATATCTTTAGCCAAATTAGCTGTGGAAGTGCCACTGCCGGCGGTAATGGCAGATTTTAAAACTACCTGATACCAAGTATTGTCCTTCCATTTGCTACTATTATAACTAGCGTCGGGACTTAATTGTAAATAACTGCTATTTTGCGTGCTTAGTTGCGGTACAAAATCTCCGCTTCCACCAATCGGGACTGCTTGCGCTACTGTGCATTTTCTACTGCCTTCATTTGTGGAGCTGGCTTGGCATTCATTAACAATTAAATTTGTTCTCGGAATATTATTTATATTTGGCAAACTAAATTCAACCATTACAGCTGCCGTACGACAAACATTATGGTGAGCGTCGCCGGGAGAAGAATCCCATTGAACGCTCGGCGAAGGAGAAGGAATATTAAGACCTAAATCAGTATTATCATTACATCTTTCTACCACGTGCGGAACTAGTGGAATGTCTTTGGTGCTAAACCGCCAAACATAGCCGGCGGAAATTGTTTCTCCGGAGCATAATTCGGTCGTTGGTTTACATAAACCAGCTTCCGATCCGGAAATACAACAGTGTGTATTGGGAGCTGTACATGTGTTATTATTTTTCACGCAATCCAATACGGAAAAATTAACTGGATTGCTTATTTTATTATCGGAATTTCTAAATACCACTACCGGCCCACTAATTGTGCCGAGTGGAGGCTGGGTGGCAATTGTTTGGCCAACCAACAAATTAGTCAGCGTAGCTTGTGTAGCCGGCAATCTACCCGTAATAGATGTAGGCGAAGCGCCTTGTGTCCAAAAATAAACAGCTGGAGATGAACCAAAATATTCACCGGTAATTTGCATCGGTGGCGCACCGTTGGCAAATGGGGCTGGCCCAGACAATGGATCAATTTTACAAATGCCCGGAGCTGGCTCACCGCTATCTAAATTAAAGGTTGGGCCAATCGGACTTAAGCCTAAAGAGGCATCGGCGGGACGTATTTGCACAAAATAAGATTTGCCGGCCTGACCACCATTGAGGGGGAACTTAACAATTATTTGCGTATTGGTCCAAGTGGCGCCACACCCAGGTGGAAAACTAAAATCACCATCTATCGCATCGCCGGGCTGACCATTAATATTTTCTTTAAACCAAACCCGGCCCATTTGACTGCCAAAATTTTTACCGGTAATGGTAATATATGAACCATGGGCTCCGTGATCCGGAGAAATGCTAGAAATAATAGGCGACAAATCACTTGCCCCTTGATCTACATTAAATTGCAAACTGTTACTATCTAAATTATTTTGGGTAATTTTTACTCCTACCGGACCGTTATTAAGCAATGGTATCCTGGCTTTTACTAAATTGTCGGTCCAGTTGGCCAAACCTACTAGTACATTCTGTCCACCAATATTGACTTGTCCGGGGCTGTTGCCCAAACGTTTCCCCGTTAAAGATACTTCTGTCCCCGGTAGACCATTTGGCGGGTTGATAGAACATAATCCCGGACGAATAAGATTATTTACTTGAAAATCATCAATCTGTGGGCCAAAATTATCATTGGTTGCATCTACAAATTTTGCGCCACTGGTGCTGGTAGCAGTTTCTACCCGAATCGGACCACTGGTTGCCCCATTTGGCACTTCCGCAATAATTTGCCATGTCTGCCAAGCTCCTGCTCCGCAACTGGCCAAAGGCGCTTCTAGATTATTTATAAAAACTTTGCCAGGTGTGATACCAAAATAATCTCCGGTTATGGAAACATACGTTCCCGGAGCGCCGGATAACGGAGAAACTCCATTGATACGCATTTTATCTACACAAACTCCCGTAGTGGCATCACAGTATCCACTGGCACATTGGGTATTACTAGTACACGTTGTACCCGCGCAAGCACCACATTCGCCTCCACAGGCCGGCGGACCGACTTGCACTTCGCCCAAATCCGCTTGCAAGGTATTATCAAAACAATGCTGTGGCAATAAATTTACAACTGTAGTGGTAGTATAATTGAGAGCCGACCAATCATAACCAGTGGCAGATAAAGTATGCTGGCCGATATTTATACCGACAGTAGGCCAATTCATTGTAACCGAACCGGTTTTTTGACAACCGGAAATAGTTTGACTGCCAACAAAATAATTATCTGCGCCTAAATCTACTTTTTGCACCCCATTATCATCGGTATAACTTACTCTCACCGGCACTATAGAACCAGCGCGCAATAAATCCGCAGCAATCGGTTCAATTGTAACTTGCGGCGGCAAACGATCCACGCCATTGCCGGTAGTAAATTGTACATCCGCGCAACCGGCTCGTATCGCGCAATTTAAGGTTAATTGGTCATCGCTATTTTTAACAGCAGCGGCATTTTTAAAATGCAATGTATAGGTAGTAGAAGCAGCCAAACAATCAGCTGGCCCTCCCCCACAATCTCCGTTAGGAACAAAAGCGGCGGTACTGTTTCCTAACGCTTGCCATTGCCCCGGATATTCGGTGCCATTATTTTCTCGCACCACCACATTACCATTAAGAGTAGCGAGATCTACGGGCTTATTAAAAGTAACTGCCAAATGGACATTGCGGATACACATTTGCCCGCCTGCAGGCAGACTATCAACATAAAAAATACCGGGTGGAAAATATGGGTTATCCCCAGGGCCGCCGCCTCCACTTCCGGGACCCGTACCTGTGGCTTCTACCAACTTACTAATTACAAAACTGGTAATCGCGTAAGCGGATAAAATAATAGCCAAACCAATCGCGGCATTAATAATTATTTTTTTAGCATCGGAAATTTTCTGTTCCTCGCCTCCGGCAGTCATCCACAAAAATCCGGCGTAAAGCATAAGAACCAAAGCAACAATGCCCAACAAACTCAGGGCTGTGCGAATAATTCTAGCTACTATTACTCTAATATCGGTAGAGGCTAGCCCAATCGCACTCACAGGTTGTAAACCTAAATCCGGCGGAGTGGTTGTGGTTTGAGCGAAAACAGGGTGAACATAACCTAAAAATCCTCCCGCAAAAATGAGGGCTACAAGTAGAATAATTATTTTTTTGTTTTGCTTAAGCATTTTATAAACTATTTGTTTTTAAATAATCCAAGCAGCCGGGCATATCGGCGCGCACGGCTCCGTTGCAACAAAAATCACTATTTTGATTGTTTATTACTTGACAACAATTTTGCGGATTGGAATTCTTACAATCCGGTGAAACTATCGTGCCCGGAAACACCGTCATGCGCGGTCCTTTGCCCGGATAAAAACAATTGAAATGCACGTCTTCTACGGTAGAGCTGACTGTAGGGAAATAATATTGTCGGGAAGAATTTAAAAATGGGCCATGGCTTATCTGAGTATAGGTCGTATCGTCGGGATTAAAGATGGTAGAAGGCACTCTCCAGATTGGCACGTCGTGAGTTGGTTTTTCTTCAATACCAACACTATACATAGAATCAGCTAGCATACGTTTGCTAAATACCATACTTAATTCTTGGTAAGGAGTAACATTTTGCGCGTCAATTCCCGGCAAGATAGTCTGAATAAACGGAGAGGAAGAATCAATCTGATCGCGAATTTTAAAATTCCAAAAATAATTATCCGGTTGTTCTTGGTTGGGAAATATCGGCGTAGTATTGGGCGCAGTATTGGGTACATTGTTTTTGTTGCCATCCAAGGCATTGCCCGCTAAATCGGCTATACCCGAAAATGGCTGCGCCTCAAAAGAACTAGGGTTGATAGTAAGAGCGGCATGCAGCAGCACTGTATAATTGTCTAAGTTACAGTTAGCTCCGGCTTTATCGCATACCGGCAAACAAAAAATCTTATTGCCGCAAGCATTGACGCCACAGGCTAAAGAGGGCACAAATTCCAAAGTGCGATAACCGTTGGTGAGATTAAAGTCGCCTATGGGCAGACTGCTATTATCTGATTTTAAGAAAATATTTTGTCCATCTAGATAGTAATAACCATTAGCCGTATTAAACTTGCCGGTAATGCCAATTGGATCTATCGGTTCGCTAAAATTAATTTGTAAGACACTGTTTTTGTCTTCAGTGGTATTTAAATCCGGAAAGACATTTGTTACTGTAGGCGGAGAAATATCTAAAGCCGTGCTATTGGTAAATTTCCATTCATAATAATTATTGCCCAAAATACTGGCTCTAAATACCGAGGGGTTGTTGTTGGCTGGATCGTCTAGAAGCATGCCCGGTCCAAGA
>CAZQLV010000063.1:0-5647 GCA_964594385.1 uncultured Gammaproteobacteria bacterium
GCCGACAACATTGGTTATCCGGTAATGTGTCGTGTAGCCTATGCGCTCGGTGGGTTGGGGTCGGGAATTGTAAATAATAAAGAAGAATTGGCCGAAAAAACTAATCGGGCGTTTGCGTTTACCAACCAAGTGCTCATTGAAGAATGCCTCTATGGTTGGAAGGAATTGGAATATGAAATTGTGCGTGATAAATACGACAATTGTATTTCGATTTGTTCAATGGAAAATTTTGATCCAATGGGCATTCATACTGGAGATAGTATTGTGGTAGCGCCGGTGCAAACCTTAACTGCCAAAGAACATTTTAATTTGCGCGCCATTGCCCTCAAACTTATTCGTCATTTGGGAATTGTGGGCGAATGCAATATTCAGTATGCGCTTGATCCAAACTCCGGAGATTATAGAATTATTGAGGTTAACGCGCGTCTCAGTCGCAGCTCGGCGCTAGCCTCAAAAGCTACCGGCTATCCGCTGGCGTTTGTCGCTACCAAATTAGCCCTGGGTTATGCCCTAAACGAAGTTGAAAATATTATTACCAAAGAAACGTCGGCCTGTTTTGAACCGGCGCTCGATTATATTACCCTTAAATTCCCGCGGTGGGATCTGCAAAAATTTGAGCAGGTAAACAAAGTGCTCGGCACCGAAATGAAATCCGTGGGTGAAGTAATGGCAATTGGCCGGAGTTTTGAAGAAGTTATACAAAAAGCGATCCGTATGTTGGATGTTGGGGCCAATGGCGTGGTAGGAAACGAAATTAATTTTGCGGATTTGGATAAAGCCATTGCCGAGCCAACTGACAAAAGAATTTTTGCAATTGTGCAGGCCTTGCAATCCGGTTATACAATTGAAAAAGTGCACGAACTTTCCAAAGTTGATAATTGGTTTTTGTATAAATTAAAAAATATAATTGATTTAGAAAATAATTTAAAAAATTATAATTTGGAAAATTTGCCTGCGGAAGTTTTGCGATCTGCCAAACAAGCTGGTTTTTCGGATAAACAAATCGCCGGAGCTATAGATTCGGCCGCCGATACGGTGCGCGCCAAACGAAAATCATTGGGGATTTTGCCAGTTGTAAAACAGATAGATACGCTCGCCGCCGAATATCCGGCCAAAACAAATTATTTGTATCTTACTTATAATGGCCGAGAAAACGATATTGCGCCGTCATTAGAAAAGCAGGTAATTGTCTTGGGTAGCGGCCCATACCGCATCGGGTCATCGGTGGAGTTTGATTGGTGTTGTGTAAATTCGCTGATGAGTCTACAAAAATCCGGCTACAAAACAATTATGATAAATTGTAATCCGGAAACTGTGAGTACTGACTATGATGTTTCGGATCAGTTATATTTTGAAGAATTAAGTCTGGAAAAGATTCTGGATATTTATGAATTTCAAAAACCAGTTGGAGTAGTGGTTTCTATGGGCGGTCAAACACCAAACAATTTGGCCTTAAAGTTACATAATGTGGGTGTACACATTTTGGGTACATCGCCAGTGCAGATAGATAATGCCGAAAGCCGACAAAAATTTTCGCAAATTTTGGATAGTTTGGGTGTTGACCAACCTGAATGGAAAGAACTTACCGATGTGGCTTCGGCCAAAGAATTTGCCAAGCGGGTGGGTTATCCAGTTTTGGTACGTCCAAGCTATGTGCTGTCCGGCGCAGCTATGAGCATATCGTATAGCGAAGATGATTTGGAATTGTTTTTGCAAAAAGCGGTGAATTTAAATACAGAATATCCAGTGGTAATAAGCAAATTTATTACTAAAGCCAGAGAAATAGAATTGGATGCGGTGGCAAGCAATGGTGAACTGTTTTGTTATGCGATTTCCGAGCATTTAGAAAATGCCGGAGTACATTCGGGTGATGCGACCTTGGTCTTTCCCGCGCAAAAAACATACATGGAAACAATACGAAGAATAAAGGATACAGCCAAAGAAGTTGCCAAAGCTCTGCAGATTACCGGGCCATTTAATATGCAATTGATTGCCAAAGATAATGATATCAAAGTAATTGAATGTAATTTGCGTGCCTCTCGCAGTTTTCCATTTGTTTCCAAAGTGCTCAAAATAAATTTTATAGATATCGCTACCAAGCTCATGGTGGGTGAAGCCGTGCCCAAACTAAGCCACTCATCGTTTGATTTAGATTATGTAGGGGTAAAAGCCTCACAATTTTCGTTTACTAGACTGAAAGGTTCAGACCCGGTCACGCGAGTGGAGATGAGTTCTACCGGCGAAGTAGCATGCCTCGGTGATGATTTGAATGAAGCGTTTTTGAAGAGTATAATTTCTACCGGATTTACGGTCACACCAAAATCGGTGCTGCTGTCTATTGGGTCATTGGATAAAAAAACCGCATTTATAGAGGAAGCCAAAATTTTGCGCAATATGGGTATAAAAATTTATGCGACTAGTGGCACCGGAGCATTTTTGCAAGAAAATAATATTGAAGCCGAAGTGCTAGAATGGAATATGGAAAATAATCAACCAAATGTGATGTCGCATCTGTCTGATAAAAAAATTGATTTGGTAATCGGAATTCCCAGTAATACCGAAAAAGTTGGCAAGAGCAACGGCTATCTGGCCCGAAGAAAAGCAATTGATCAAAATATTTCGCTGATTACAAACTTAGAATTCGCTCGACGGTATGTGAAGGCGATAAGCAAGTTGAAGGTGGGGGATTTAAAGATAAAAAGTTGGGATGAGTATGTTTAAGTGCCGTTAAGTTTTGCAGTGATTAATAACCCTTGACAGATTTCTGTCTTTTTTATAAAATACTAACATTAGAATTATAAAGTATGTTATCTAAAATTTTACAAAACAATTTTTTCTTTTTTGCTTTTACCCGCCAGGTGAAGGCTATGTTTGCATCTGTATAGAAAGAATCTAAAATGCAATCAAAAAAAGCCTTCGCCACCAGCGAAGGTTTTTTAATGCGGTTTTCTGATAAGTTTTCAATGTTATCAAATGGTGATCGCGATCTCGCATGGGGCGATGTTCGTAGACACCCTTGGCAACATTGCCAATGGCCGAAAGGAAATGGTATGCCCAACTATCTTGTGGCTAATAATAGTGGTGTTTCTTCGCCAGCTACCCAAACAGTGTGCCCCAAAACTGTGCCACCGCCTGCTTCGGCAGTACCCGCACCTGAAGAATTAGCTAAAAATAAGGAAGAAATTAAGCTACCCAGACGGTGGCATGGGGTTGACCCTTTTGAAAAAGGATAAATGCCTTTTGTTCTTTCCCGCCATCTCTCGGCGGTATATAAAAAGAGGGAGCCATTCGAGCAATTGAATGGTTTTTTATTTAAAACCTTTTTGTATAAAAAATTGCGATATGATAATATGTCGTTGTCTCAATTTATTTATGATTAACTACGCGGCTGAATTAAACGCAGAACAACTAGAAGTAGTGTTACACGGCGATGGGCCGTGTTTAGTTTTGGCCGGAGCTGGCAGTGGCAAAACTCGGGTAATTACATATCGGGTGGCATATTTGTTAGAGCAGGGAATAAGTCCGGAAAATATTTTGCTGGTTACATTTACCAATAAAGCCTCCGACGAAATGATTCGGCGTGTGCAGCAGCTGACCGGCTCAACCAGTCGCTTGCCCTGGGCCGGCACGTTTCATCATATTGCCTATCGAATTCTAAAAATCTACGCCGGCGTGTTGGGCTATAAAAATAGTTTTTCTATTTTAGATAGCGATGATAGTGAAACAATTTTAAAATTATGCGCCAAGCCGTTTAAATCCGATACCGGCCGAACTAAGTTTCCGTCAGCGCGCGTTTTGCAATCTATAATTAGTTTTGCCCGCAATTCCGAAACTACTATTGAAAATGTTTTGGATCTCAAATATCCGCAATGGATGATTTTTCTTGAGCAAATAAAAACTGTGGCGCATGAGTATGATATAAAGAAAAAAGAAGCCAATGCGATGGATTTTGACGATCTGCTCGTTAATTTTTTAAATTTGTTAAATCATGAGCATGCGCTCAAAAAATACGCCGAACAGTTTAGGTATATTTTGGTAGATGAATATCAAGACACCAATAAAATTCAATCCTCAATAATTAAAAAATTAGCGACCGTACATGGCAATCTACTCGTGGTAGGCGATGATGCGCAGAGCATTTATTCTTTCCGCGCCGCCGATATTGCTAATATTCTTCAGTTTGAAAAAGAATATCCAAGCGCCAAAGTGTTTAAATTGGAAACTAACTATCGTTCGACAGCCGAAATTTTGCAGGTGGCTAACGATGTAATTGTAAATAATACCAAACAATACAAAAAACAATTAAAAACTGTATCTGCCACGGGCGAAAAGCCAAGCCTGCACCCCCAAATGGATCAAGCCAACGAAGCCGAGTTTGTGACGAGTAAAATTTTGGAACTGCAAGACAAAGGCATCGCGCCAAACGAAATCGCTGTGCTGTTTCGCGCCGCTCACCATTCGCAACTATTGGAAATGGAGCTGGTTAAAGCCGGCATTGCGTACGATTATCGTGGGGGCTTACGTTTTTTTGAACGCGCGCATGTCAAAGACGTTTTGGCATATCTGCGGATTTTAAACAATCTAACCGACACCGCTGCCTGGATGCGCGTACTAATGCACGAAGAGGGAATTGGCGCCGTAGCGGCTAGCAAAATTACTGAAGCTCTAAAAAAAGCAACCAATGTTGAGGATGTTAAAATAATCGGTCAAGAAATTTTGGGAGAAAAAGCCAAAAATGGTTGGGCTAATTTTGTGCGCATCTGGGAAAGCATGTTAAACAAAAGCCGTACCGACACCGCGGGACTGATTGATTCTGTTATTAATTCTCCGTATAAAGAATATTTGGAAGCAGAATATGTAGATAGTAGAGACAGACTAGAAGATATTGCCCAGCTGCAAATTTTTGCGGAAAAGTATACTGAGCTAGAGCAATTTTTGGCTGAAGCTACTCTGCAAGAAGGATTTGGTGGTGGTAAAGGCGGCAATCAAAATAGAGATAATTCTGGTCCAAAGGTAGTATTATCTACGATTCATCAAGCTAAGGGGTTAGAATGGTCGGCGGTGTTTATTATAAATTTGGCTTCAGGTGCTTTTCCTAACGATAGGGCGCTGTTTGAAGTTAATGGTGTGGAAGAAGAACGTCGTTTGTTTTATGTAGCCATTACTCGCGCCAAAAAATATTTGCATCTTACTTACCCAATGGCCAGCGGAGGTTTTGGTGATTCTTTTTCGGGTCCTAGTATGTTTTTGGGAGAAATTAGCTCGGATTTATTAGACGATCACTCTTTGTTATCTAGTGGTAATGGGTTGGTGCTCAACGACGAAGCGGCGGATGTGACATATATAGATGAAGACAAACCATTGCGTATCAAACCCGGCAGTTTTTTGCGGAGCTTGGATGATCTTTGATCAGTTTTACGATAAGTTTAGCGACCTTGACATTTTTCTTTCCTTCATTTATACTCATAATCAGAACGTCCCCATAGGGGTTTCCCGACTACATCTAAATTCGGGAAAAAAGACTCGTGGCTGAGCACATTTCGTTCAGTTTTTTTGTTTTTAGCGACGAGGTTTTCCAGTAGGAAAATCCGTCTGGCTAAAAATCCGCCAAAGTCCGCCTAGGCGGACGACGGAGGATATTAAAATT
>CAZQLV010000064.1:0-5625 GCA_964594385.1 uncultured Gammaproteobacteria bacterium
GGGATTGCACTCTGATGTAAAAAGTCAGAGAGGAAAGGGTAGATAAATAATGAGTCTTTGTCACATTTATGTTGTTAAACGCTAAAAGCCATCTTAATGATGGTTTTTAGTTTGCTTTTTTGTTTTATAAATTATTGACTTTTTAAAAATTTTATGGTTATATCCTTTGCAAGGAGAAGCAAAAATGGCCCAAGTTCATCTCACGTTTTATTTGCCGGGTGGCAAGTTTTTGCCAGTAGAAGCCGATGAGCGGGAAAATATGTTTGCAGTTTTGGGACGCCAAGACTTGCTGAAATATATTTTGACCGAGGATCTTAAAATAAGAGAAAAGGACAATCCGTTCATTTCTATTGATGCCCTCTCGAAATTGTTGTTTGGCGATAGGCCAAAGAGTTTTGAAATTGTATCTCGCCAAGATGCTGAGCATGAATCTATCACAGAACTAGATCATGGAGAATGGGACCAGGGCTAGGCCATTATCCCCGGTCACGAGGGACAAGTCGTGACAAATACAAAAACAATCTTAAAAAATTTAAGGTTGTTTTTGTTTTTATATTATTATGCTAAAATAAATTTATGGAGGAAGTTAACGATGGCAGTTACTAAGAGGCAAGCTTGGCAGAAAAATCTGAACATCGCAGTGCCCAGAGGTTTGGGCGCAAGTTTGTTGATGGATCTCACAAGTAAGGTTAGACGGACAAAACGACAGCGAGCCGCTTTGGCAGTATTAGGTATTTTTCCGAACGCCCCCCTTAGACCCAGTCCTAAGAACTGAATACCACCGTCTCCACTTGCCGCGAAGTGATGTAAAGTTACTTCACGGCCAATACAAAAACAATCTTATAATTAAGGTTGTTTTTGTTTACATAGTTTAGTTTACAAATTAAAAAACAAAGGCCGCCCGGGGTGGAGCGGCCAAAAAGTTAAAATCATTTCTCAAATTTATACGGTATATTATTCTCTTTAAGAAATTCCATGATCTGAGTGGAAGGAGTTAGCATTGCGAGCGGTCTTCCTCCGCCCATATGTTCGGAGTTGCTATATAGTTTGCCCTGGCCTACACATCTGCTCCACCAATCAAACATTGGCCCGCCGCTTGAACCTTGCACAAAAGTTACATCTGTTAGAAGAAAGGGTAGGAGATCACCAGGCCAATCTTTTTGTGGGACGTAAGGCGACTCCATTCTGTTAATAATCCTACCAAACAGTGGTGAAGGCGGTGCCCAGTCGAAGATGCTGCCCCGTAAATAGACTTGGTCACCAACCTGCAGATTATGATCATCAGTAAAAGTGATGGCTTCCTTAAAGATAATATTTACTTTTAGAAGAGCAAAATCGTAACCCTTATCTGAAGCAACTAGCTTTGCTTGCGCGCATTTTCGTTTTCCCTTTACAATATCGCAAACTTCATACTTATCGGAATCCGGCACATATTCAAAACCAGGTGGAAGTTTATTACGAAGATTGGCTTCTTCGTGGGAGACAACATGGTAGTTGGTTAAAACCCACCCATTCACATTAACTACGAAACCTGTAGCCAGGCCTTCACCTTCTTGAGGTTCCATTTTTATGTCTTTATCTATGGGCACCATTTTCATGTCGTGCAATATTTGGACAGTTGCTTTTTCGGTATCCCTAAAACCAGGTGGGCGATAATGCAGTGGCGGCCTGCCTGTTGTAGCGCAAGCGCAAAGCAAAAAAGAGACAGTGAAAAAGAACAGAGACGAAATATATTTTGTTACTGCCTGCATGGTACTGCTCCTAATTTTATCGTAACATGTATATTTGTATTAGCGCAAATAATTAAAAAGCCGTCCTTATTTTCGTAGGGCGGCAGGACAGGCGCGGGGGTGTGAATGAAAATAGTTTATCATGGTGGCTGGTGACATGGTCTGTCGCTTTTCCCACTATCTCCCCCTGTGTATATGCTAGAGTTTTGATTGTTGGCATAATGTGGTAAATTGGTATCGCGGCAGGCAGTGCCGCCACCCTTGCCGCAGGCAGTGGCAAATAAAAGAACAAACAGAATCAAAAAGCGTGTAGGGTACTGCATAAATTAATCGTAGCATGCTGGCTAGATAAGGGCAAACATAGCCCTTGATTTATTGATTTATTTTTGCTACACTTCACTTTGAAATTCAAAAAGGGCATGTAGCTCAGTTGGTTAGAGCGCGTCACTGATAATGACGAGGTCCCAAGTTCAACTCTTGGCATGCCCACATGGCCAGGAGGGTTCGTAGCTCAGTTGGTTAGAGCGTCGCATTGACATTGCGAAGGTCAGCCGTTCAAGTCGGCTCGGACCCACGGTTTGCGTATAATTTAGAACATTTAAGGCGGTTTTATTTTACTTGCAAAAACAAAAAAATTGCTGTATTATAGGTACTCACATTATTTCAATTTTTACTATTTATATTTATGGAGGAAGAAAAAAATTTTAATCTTAAAAATTTTCTTTTAAAATCCTTTGGCAGTTTGGGTTTATTTTTGTTAGAGCTTATCAAAGTAGCCGTGCTCGCCGGTCTCACTATTGCTTTGGTGCGCTATGTTTTGTTTAAGCCGTTTTATGTAAAAGGCGCTTCCATGGAGCCGAATTTTTTTGATAAAGAATATTTAATCGTAGATGAATTAAGTTATCATTTTCGCGCGCCGCAACGAGGCGAAGTAATTGTGTTCAAATATCCGGAAAATCCCAAAGAATATTTTCTAAAAAGAATTATCGGCTTACCCGGCGAACGAGTAAAAATTTCTAACGGACAAATTACTATTTATAACACAGAACATCCGGAGGGTGTTCAATTAAACGAACCATATTTGCCAAAAGATTTAGCAACGAGCGGCGAAGAATCTTCCCCATTAACCGATAATCAATATTTTGTGATGGGGGACAATCGTCCCAATAGTTATGATTCCCGTCGTTTTGGCGCGGTTGATAAAAGTTTGGTTGTGGGCAGAGTTTTTTTCCGCGGTTGGCCAATTGATCGCGCCGAACTGATCCCCGATCCTACGTTAAATATTTAATTGACGATGTATGCCTAAGCAGAAAAAAGTTGAAAAGAAAAAATTTGTTAAGAGAGTAAAAGTAGATAAAGTAAAATCTCGCCCAGAACCTTTGACTCCTAATGTTGGCGGCAAAAAAGCGTACACTTTATTGCGCGGCATGCACGATATTTTACCCAAAGAAGAAAAATATTGGAAAGCTGCCTACCATGCTGCCGAAAATTTGGCCGAGCATTTTCAGTTTGGCCGCATTGAAACCCCTCTTCTGGAAGAGGCCGGTTTATTTGTGCGCTCTATTGGTAAAGGTACAGATGTAGTGGATAAAGAAATGTATGTCTTTGAAGATCGCGATGCCAACAAAGTGTCTCTTCGTCCCGAAAACACCGCTTCTATAGTGCGCGCCTACATTATGCATGGTATGTGGAATATGGTTCAACCGGTGAAAATGTGGTCTTGGGGACCGATGTTTAGATATGATCGTCCGCAAGCCGGACGTTTTAGACAGTTTAATCAAGTCGGTTTTGAAATTTTTGGAGATGCGGATCCGGTGCAAGACGCGGAGTTAATTTTAATGGCGCATAATTTTTTTAAAGATCTTGGTTTGCCGGTAGAAATTCATATCAACAGTATCGGCATGCCGGAAGAACGGCAAAAATACAAAACCGCGCTGGTAGAATATTATCGCAGCAAGCGCAGTTATTTGTGCGATGACTGCAAGCAACGATTAAACAAAAACCCGTTGCGTCTTTTGGATTGTAAACAAGAAAAATGTCAACCGATAAAAGAAGAAGCTCCGCAAATAATTTCTTGGCTGGAAGATGCGTCCAAAAACCATTTTATGAAGGTGTTAGAGTATCTAGATGAATTAGCAGTGCCTTATGTTCTCAAGCCAACATTGGTGCGCGGTTTGGATTATTATACCCGCACCGTTTTTGAAGTTTTTACCGTTGTGCCGGAAGGAGAAGGCCAAGAAGCGGTCCAGGGAGCGCAGAGCGCTTTGGGCGGAGGCGGCAGATACGATTTGCTAGTAGAAGAAATGGGTGGCAAACCGGCGCCGGCGGTTGGTTTTTCTTTGGGTATTGAAAGAGCGGTTTCGGCTGTTAAACAATACTTTGACGCTCAACAAATCAAGTTCCCAGTTCAGTCAGTTGATGCCTTTATCGCTCAATTGGGAGATCAGGCTCGTCGTCGGGCTCTAAAAACTATCAATGAATTACGCGCTTCCGGTATTAAAGTTGCTTATAATTTTTCCAAAAACTCTCTTAAGGGGCAGTTGGAGACAGCTAACAGTTTGCAGGTTCCTTATGCTCTTATTTTAGGTCAAAAAGAAGTGCAAGACGGCACTATTATTATCAGAGACATGGAATCCGGAGTACAAGAAATTGTTGATCAGAAGAAGGTAGAAAATTTGCTGAAAAAAAAGTTAACTCGGTTTGACGTTAATGGAAAATAATAGTATAATAAAATATGTTATATATAAAATCTAATATAGAAAGTGAGGTGAACTTGTGTCAGAAGTAAAACGAAAGAAAAGTGAATCTTTTGAAGCTTTTTTGCGTAGAGTAAAAAAGCGTTGGCAGCAATCTGGCAAAATACTGCAAGTTAAAAAAATTCAATTCTACGAACGGCCAAAAAATAAGAATATGCGCAAAAAAAGCGCCCTGCACCGCTTGGCCGTTTCACAAAAAATTGAGTACTTGAAAAAAATAGGCCAAATGCCAGAAGAAACAAAGAGATTCGGCAGATAATTTAACTTTTTCCATTGTCCCATGCTTCAATGGATGCGAGAAAAATTTGCTCAAAATACAAAAATCGCCATATTCACGATTGTGTTTTTATTGGCGATTTTTAGTTATCCGCGTTTAGCGCGCGCGCAAAGTGTAGCCGATCAAAATAGTAGTTTGCAAACCGGCGTTCAGATAATCAATCAACCGCTCGGACTTGCCTCTACAGACATCAGATTGGTGGTAGCCAGAATCATCCGAGTAGCGTTGGGTTTGTTGGGTATAGTGGCTTTGGTCCTGATGATCTATGCCGGATTTTTGTGGATGACCGCCGGCGGCAATGAACAACAAATAGAGACAGCTAAAAAAACTTTACTAAATACAGCCATTGGCCTGGCTATAATACTCAGCGCTTATGCGATTGTTAGTTTTGTTATAAGTAAATTAGTAGAAGCAACCACTGGTGTGGGTGGAAACACAGCTGGAAATTTGGCGCCGCCTATCGTAGAAAATTTTCAAGGCAGTGGCGCTTTGGGCCAGATTATTAAAGACCACTATCCGACCCGCGACCAAACCGAGGTGTCGCGCAACACCAGAATTGTAGTTACGTTTCGTCAGCCTGTTAAACTTAATAGTTTTGTGGATGATACTACCGGTGATGGAATTTTTGGCGATTGCAAGGCTACCGTCGTTAATTGGTACAATGATTGCGACCATTTAAAAAATGTCAGTGATAATTTAATCAATATCAAACGCGCCGATAATGGCCAGAGTATTTTTGGCGCCATAGTGTTGGGCGCGGTCAGCACCCAAAATAGTAGCACGGGAGTTTATACTATTGTCATTAAGCCTATTACCGACAGCGCTAATCCGGCCGGAGGTTATTTGGGTAGTCCCACCGAAC
>CAZQLV010000065.1:0-5459 GCA_964594385.1 uncultured Gammaproteobacteria bacterium
AATAATTCGGTGCGGCTGCTTGATATTCATCTGCTTTTGGCGCAAGCGCAATTTGCGCAGCATTCATATAGTGTAGTGGGGCAGGGGATGATTGATAAATTGCTTACGGTTAGCCCGGCTGAGCGAAAAGATTTTTTGGATGAAGCGTCGGGCATTAAAGAATTTCAACTCAAGCAACATCAGGCAAATTTAAAATTAACTCGGACTCGAGAAAATTTAACGCAAGCCGATAGATTGGTGCAGGAAGTAGAGCCACGGCTTAAAATTTTATCCAGGCAAGTCAAAAAATTAGAACAACGCCAAGAAGTAGAAATAAAATTGCGCGAAAATCAAGAAATATATTACGCTTCTATTTATTTAGCCAACAAGTCGGAATTAGATAAATTAAATTTAGTGCTTACAGACGTGGACGCGCAGTATCGTCACGCTTTTAAAGAATTGGAAACAGCGCAAAAAGAAATGTCCGAGTTGGCTCATGAAGCCGAAGATGATGCGGATAAATCCGCGGACAGCGTTAGTCACGCAATACATGAGCAAAGAAAATCACTTGAACAAATTTCTAAAGAAAAAACCAACGCGCAGCTGAAAATATTTTCTTTGGAAAAACAAATTTTTCAAGATCAATCCGAACAAAATTATCGGCAGATTAGCGGCTTGTTTGCAGCGCAGGCGGTGTTAGAAAATAAAGATAAATTCGGCAAAGTTCATGGACTGGTCGCGCAGCTGGGTGAAGTGGAAGAAAAATATCAGTTGGCGTTAGAAACCGCCGCTGGTTCATATTTGTCGGCGCTGGTAGTAGAAAACGACAATGTAGCCAAATCGGCCATTGAGTTTTTGCGCAATAATCGGCTTGGGTTTGCTACGTTTTTGCCACTTAATAAAATTGAATCACGTGCGCAGGCTTTGCCCGCCGAAGTTTTAACGAAGGAGGGGGTTTTGGGTTTAGCAACCGATATTGTTAAACACGAAGGTGAATTTTCTAATATTTTTTCGTTCGTTTTTGGACAAACAATTGTCGTAGAAAATTTAGTGATGGCACAAAAAATAGGTATTGGTCGGGCGCGGATGGTTACTCTGGATGGCGATTTGATAGAAAAAACCGGTGTGATGAAGGGAGGCTACAAACAAATTAAAAAAGATAGCCTGAAATTTTCTAGCCATGTAGCCTGGAGCAAAGATAGATTGGCCGAATATCAAGAACAGATTAGTATTGAGAAACAAAAAATTATTGAACTAGAAGGAAAATATGAACAAGAAAAACAGAAATTATTAGAGTTAGAATCAAAACGAGATGAGGCAAATTCCAAAACTAAATTGCTCAAAGCGTTTTCGTTGCAAGAAGCGATGCAGAAAAAACAAAATTTAGTCAATGAAATTTTGGCTCGTCGAAATGATTTTAAAATTGAAACTACAAAATTGGAAACAAAATGTGATTCGTTGTCCGAAGAGGTTAGGGTAGAGTTGGGTTTGACAATTGAAGCGGTTATAGAACGCAAACCGCCGACGGTAAGTATGGAAAAAACAATGGAGGTAATGAACGAAATCCAAAAATTGAAATACCAACTCAGTTTGATTGGTGGTATTGATACGGAAGTGATCGCCGAGTACCAGCAGACAAAAGAACGGTTTGATTTCTTATCCGATCAAATTAAGGATCTAGCTGCCGCTTTGGCCGATTTGGAGAAAATGGTTTTGGAGCTTGACGATATAATGAAGAAAAAACGAGCGGCGTCGTTTAAAAAAATTCGTAAAGAATTTGATCGCTACATAAAAATATTATTTGGCGGTGGCGATGGTGATATCTTTGAAATTTATGGAGAATCGGAAAATGAAGAAGCTCAAGAAATTGAAGGAGAAGTGGTGATAGAAAAAACAAAAAGTACAGAAAAAGTGCTTACCGGCATAGATATTTCTATCAATCCTCCGGGGAAGAAAATTAAAAATATTAACACGCTCTCCGGCGGCGAAAGAACTCTGGTTTCTATTGCTTTAATCTGCGCGATTTTGAGTTATAACCCCGCGCCATTTGTGGTGCTAGACGAAGTAGAAGCAGCATTAGATGAATCCAACACCCGTCGGTTTGCCGAAATTTTGGCCGAGCTGTCTTCGCGCTCGCAATTTATTATTATTACTCACAATCGTGTCACTATGCATGCCGCTGATGCATTATATGGGGTAGTTATGAATAATGACGGTATGTCCAAGTTGCTTAGTGTAAAATTAGAGGAAGTGCCAAAATACGAAGCGGTCCCGAGTGCTCGGAATTGACAAATAAGGGAAATTGATATATATTATTGGTGCTCTTACAGATTCTGTCACGAAACGGAATCGAGTAAAAATCGTCACTTTTAAATCAAAAATTTTGAATATTATTGTATGTTAGTTATTCGTTTACAAAGAATGGGAAAAAAGAACGCTCCAACTTACCGTTTGGTAATTGCCGAAAAAGGCAGAGATACCCAAGGTAGAAACCTAGAGATTTTGGGAACATTTAATCCACGCGTCAAAGAAAATGGTTTCTTGCCAAATGTTGACCGAATTAAATATTGGTTAGCAAAAGGCGCCCAGGCTTCTCCTACCCTTCATAATTTATTTGTGAAGTCCGGATTGATAGCTGAAAAAACTAAAAAGAAATCAGTATATATTTCCAATAAACGCGCTAAAAAAATAGCCGAAAAAAATAAGTCAGCCAAGCCGGCTGCAGCTCCAGCCGAAACCGCTCCCGCAGCTGAATAAAAAGTTTGACCGGTTTTTATAGATTTGATATTATGTTTATAGCGTCGCGTTTCAAATGACGGTACGCGACGTGATTCCGTCGAATCAAAGCAGAACTGGCGGTTCCGATTAAGTCGGGATCATGGTCGACAGCTGCAATTAAGTTAAGAATGAAATTCACTATTTAGAAATTTTATGGAAGCAGATCAACAGTTTGTAGAGACACTCGTACGTTCGATTGTCAACAACCCAGAAGATGTAAAGACAGTGCGCACAATAGACGAAAGAGGAGTTTTGATTACTCTCGATGTCAATCCAGCCGATATGGGCTATGTGATTGGCCGCCAGGGTCAAACCGCTCGTTCTATCCGTACTTTGCTCAAGATCGTTGGCGCCAAGCACAATGCTCGCGTTAACCTAAAGATCAATGAGCCAGCCGGTGGAAGAGCCCCTCGTGTTAATCAAATGGATAACCAAATGATTGATACCAGCTCTGTGGACAATTTGAACATCTAACACAGATTTAGACAAATTTTAAATTAATTACACAGATAAACAGCCGCTCTTGGGAAACTGAGGGTGGTTTTGTTTTTGGTTGATTATTGACAAAAAGCATAAAAATAGTTATATATAGTTATTCTTTTCATCTTGGTTAGGCAAAAATTATAGATTGCTTTTCTATAGTTTTGGCCTAACCAAGGAGATCGTATGATGCAAAATGGTTGGACCGTTTGCCAAATATTTTACCAGAATTCTGTCTACACTTTTGCGGCCACTGGAACAACCGGATCATGGCGCGGTAGTCGTATTCATACCGGTGATGCCAAAGAGTTTTGCGTTGTTCAAAGCGGCTGGGTCGCTCTGGTCAGGTTGATTGGTGAAGATCAAATTACCATTGAAATCTTCAATCCGGGACAACATTTCGGTATTGAGCCGCTATATCCGTCCAACCTGTATCTGTCTGCCGATTCGGCAATTCATATTATAGAGATTATTGGCACAGATATTGGCGAAGCTGCTAAGAAGGAAGGTTGGCTACTACACCCCCAACTTGAATCTATCACAGCCAACCTTTCGGAGTTTCAGATCTTGACTTTTGCCGATAATCAGAAGGAAGGTCGCATCGGATGATTTTCGGACAGCTCTGTTCGTTCCATGCCTGTCGCAACCGCGGCGGGCTTTATTTTTTTGACAGCAAGTGTAAATCTTATTAAGATTAGCTTTAAGGAGGAAATTTTGTATGCTAAGCAAGAAAAGACTCGGCTATCATATTAGCTATACTTTGCAGGGCGAAGATGTGGTGGAAGGGGGTCCAAATAGGAGTATTTATTTAGAGGGTGTTGAGACAGATGAGGAAGCGATGAAAAAGTTATTAGCCTTTGAGGCTGAATTAAAAGCCAAAGGGGTTTCCTATCAAGATCTTAAGTGTACTAAGGTCAGCGGAGTGGCTTTTGTTTAGTGGGGGGGAATTTTTTACAGGCCGTTGTAGTAGCAACGGCCTTGATATTTATAAATAATTTATATATTATTAGAATATTATGAAATTCGACATCATCACCATTTTTCCAAAATTTTTTGAAAGCTTTAAAACCGAAGCCCTCATTTTGCGCGCGCAAAAAAAAGAACTAGTAGATATTAATATTCATAATTTGCGTGATTATGCCGATGATGCGCGCGGCACCGTAGATGACCGACCGTATGGCGGTGGGGCTGGTATGGTACTTATGTTTCCACCGATTTATAAAGCGGTTAACGCTGTGAAGGAAAAAGGAAAAAGGTTAAAGGTAAAAGGAAAAAAAGAGAAGACGAAAGTAATTGTTTTTAATCCAAAAGGAAATAAATTTACGCAAGCCATGGCCCGCGAATGGTCTAAGCTAGACAGATTGGTTATGATTTGCGGCCGCTACGAAGGCATAGACGAGCGGGTGATGACTGAAATTGCCGATGAAGAAATTTCGATCGGTGATTATGTTTTGTTTGGTGGGGAAGTGCCAGCTATGGTTGTTATGGAAGCAATTACCAGATTACTGCCAGGCGCAATTGGCAAACAAGAATCTCTCAAAGATGAATCGTTTAATGATGCGGGAGAAATGGGTAAAGAACAGCTAACAAAATTTATTGAATATCCGCATTATACGCGGCCGGAAGTAGTGGTTGTAAAACGTAAGAAAATTAAAGTTCCAGATGTTTTACTTTCCGGTGATCATAAAAAAATAGAAGAGTGGAGAAAGGAAAAAAGCAGATAAAAGGTAAGGCAATTTAAGTCTAAAAGAGGGTTGTTTTTATCCCCATTTTAGCCACAACTGCAGCCCTTGACGTATATTTGGAGTTGTGTTAATATTTAGACACTTAAAACATAAGTAATAAACCTGCAAAAAAAGCACCTCAAAAATTAGTTAACTTTGGCAAGTCCCAACCCGGGAAACTGCCAGTGCTATAACCTACAAAATTTTTTGTAGAGTAGCCGGGAGAAAAGAGCAATCAAGATTTGATTTCTCTTTTTTCTTTCTAATCAGGTAATTAGGGAGAAAAAAGTTTTCCGATTAAATCGGAAAAGCACGTTGACAACACAAATGTGACAAAGACCACAAAAAAAGTCTATCCGAAAAAACTCGAGTTATTTCGAGTATAAATAACAAATAAATCTATAATGATAACTTGTTCAGATTGAACAAAAATCAATTCTCTTTTTTTAAGAGTTTGATCCTAGCTCAGGATGAACGCTGGCGGCGTGTTTAAGGCAT
>CAZQLV010000066.1:0-5349 GCA_964594385.1 uncultured Gammaproteobacteria bacterium
CTAACACGAAAACGAAATGGAACTTCTTTAACCTTTTGATAATTTCCTTTAACCAGAATCTCCAATAAAATTTTATAACCTACAGTATCAAGCGACACCCCATCAATAACCTGGCGACGAAAAAAGAAATAACCGCTGAGAGGATCTTTGACACCAGTTAATGCATACGTGAAGCCTACTCCAACTTGCGAAATTAAACGCCGCCACCATTTCCACTTTTCCACAACACTCCCTTTTTCAAAACGGCTGGCCAAAACAATGTCGGCCGAACCTTTTTCTATTTCACTAAGCATAATATTAATAATACTAGGGTCATGGCTTAGATCTGCGTCCATAACCCCGACAACTTCACTGTCAGTTTTTGCAAATCCGGCTCTAACAGCGCTGCCGAGGCCAAGCTTACCAGCCCGATGCATTACTGTTATCGGATAACGCTTACTTAATTCATCGGCAACTTTACCTGTTCCGTCTGGTGAGTTATCATCAATAAAAATAATTCTTAAATCAAAACGACTGCGATCAACCACAGCAAAAATTTCCTCAACCAAAGGAACTAAATTATCAGCTTCATTATAGGTCGGAATGATAATCGAAACACTGACCATAAAGAAAAAGTTGCCCGTTCTTTAAACAATTAATTAAAGCAAAGAAAGGTAGACATCGGCTATTTTTTTTCTAAAGTCTTCAACGTCGAATTTATTTCTTTCTTTTAATCCATTATCTTTGATAGCCCGATATACTACGGGGTCGTCAAGTTTCAACAGGGCTTTACCAAATTCTACCGGATTGCCAGCGGGGATTATAATGCCGGCCGAACCAACTATTTCCGGATTTGCGCCAGAATCAGTGCTTATTACCGCACAATTTTGAGTTACCGCTTCCCTAATAACACTGGATTGCTGGTCTTGCCAACTCCGAATCGACATACTGCCAACCAGCGTTGCCCGAGCGTTCTTATACAATTGTTTTACTTCTTTGTTGGGAACACTGCCGACAAGAACCACGTTATTCTTTAACCCCAAATCCAAGATTAGTCTTTTCACGTTTTGCTCTTCTTTTCCATCACCCACTATTACTAATTTCTGACCACTGCGGCCTGATTGTTTCAGATACATTCTCCAACCATATAATATATCATAAATTCCTTTTTCCCAAACCAGACGACAAATAACAAGATAATACTCAACACCTCTGAGATTAAGGCGGTCCATCAGAGCATCCCCACAATCATCAACTGGAACACCCAAATATATAACCTTAACCTGGTTAGGCCTCGCTCCGAAATCATAAAGTACTTCAGCGGCATAATTTGTATACGCAACAAAAAGATCGGCTCCTTTAATCGATTCCTTAATTACGTTATTTATTTTATCCCTCCAATACTTCGGAGGAACTTTAAATCCTGGCCAATAATTATATTCAAATCGTCCAAAAAGGTTATCCACACAGGATACGACAACTTTCAACTTTGGATTTATTTTTTTTGCTCTTACGCATTGCAAGGTGTAATAATTATAACCTTCTCCTCCATGCGCGATATTAAAGGACGCAAGCTTCTTCTCTAAGCCATACATCCTCTTATACTGACCAAAAAAATATTTAAAAAAATTTTTAGTTAAAAAATTATCTGAGCTGGCAGGCAGTCTGTTAATTTTTAAGTTAATATTACTTAAAGAAAAAACATTCTTTTCTCCGCAAAATGCTTCTGTTTCAAATTTTTCTCCTAAATTTTCCCACAGTTTAGCCTCTTGCTCTTGTAAGTTATCACCCCTAACCAAGGCTACTTTAATTTTTTTAATATCTTCTCCGTTTTCCATATTTATTTATAATGAAAATACAACACATCGCCGGTAGTGCTAAACTGCGTTCTATTTTTCCAAAAATAATTCCACGTGCAGGGAATATTATTTTTACACAGATCCAGAATAGTAAAGAGGGTTGCGTAACGAAGGGTGCTTTGGATAATATATGGAGTGATCACAGCCAAAACAATCATCCCAATAGCAATGTGCTTAAACCGGCCCCCTTTTATATAAACATTGTATATGCCATAACTGGCGATTGGCACAAAAAACCAAGCGGAAATAAATACGGTTCTGGCTATAAATAAAGACCAGAAATAATAAGACATGCTTGACGGGATAACCGCCAATAAATAAATTTTTATATTTCTGTCTAAATTTCGCCAATTTCTAATTAAAAAGTATATTCCAATTGCAATAAATAACCACAAAATATTGTAAGTACTAACATGAACACCAAACCATTTAAGCGGGGTAAAATTTGTTGAAGCATATTCTTTCCAGGCAAATATAAACCAACGCGCGGAATTATAGTTTACATCGTGCCCTCTTATTCCGTTAATAATGATTGTGGCAAAAGGAAAAATAGAAAATCTAACAAAGTTAAGTACTCTTTCTCTCCAGGAAACTTTATCGAGTAAAAATAAAATACCGACAAATAATGCCCCCATACAGCCGCTTTCCTTGGTGAGAACACCAAAGGCGACTGCTACGCCACCCAGATACAGCCATGCTTTATTTTTATCTTCCCACCATCTCCAGCCAGCATAAAGGGTGAGTAAAAACCAAAAATATCCGCCGATATCCTGAACTTGGGTAAGAGCGTAACGCACCATTGCATACCCGCTCATAACAGTGAGCGCGGAAACAAAACCGATAAAATTATTTTTAAACACTCGTCTGATTAGTCCGTAAGTTAAAAAAACAAGACCATAATAGAAAGATATATTAGTGGCAATCAAGCTATCCTCCGGTGACAAAAAAAATAGCACCTTTGAACCGACTACTGCATAAAAAGGATTCAGATATCTGGCTGGGATAAAATAGGATACATCAATGCCTCTAAAAAATTTGATCAGATCAACAAAACCTCCGGTATCATTATTAGGATGAAAATCATACAAAGCCCAAAAAACAAAAAGGTTAAGGGTTGCCAATAAAAATAAGAAAAAAATAGTTTTATGTTTATCAAGTTTTTCAATTAGAATTGACATATTTTTTTGCTATAATAAAATTATTTAAACCAAATAAAAATGTATGGGCTTCAATATCTGCTGGATGAAAACCGCATTTGCCCAATGTTTCCTTTAGTTCGGCTGTATTAAAATATTGTTTATGGTCGGCTATTTCGTGCCGGTCAATAACACCCAATTTAAAAGCCAAAAATTCTAAGATCGGCTTGGCCAACTTTGATGGTGTCGTTAATAATAATTTACCACCTGGCTTTAAAATTCGATTTATCTCCTTAATATGGAATAACGGATCGGATAAATGTTCCATCACGGCGGTAGAAATCACATAATCGGCTGTATTATCATCTAGTGGCAAAGGTTCGGAAAAATTGCTCCTCATTAATTCTAAATTGCCCTTTGCCAGACCTTCGGCACAAGAAATATCCAAACCAACACCTCTTTTAACAACAAAGTTATTCAAAATCCACTGCAAAAGAGGAGCTGAGTATCCGCAACCGGCGTCAACAATCATATCGCAGTTTTTTAAATATTTTTTTATACGTCGTACACGGAAAAAAAATATGACTTTATCTAAAAGTGACATTTTATTTTCACCAAAAGACAGCTCTCTCATATTTTTATTTGATTTGACAAAATCATGTCGTGTAGCTGCTCCGTTTAAGTACAGCCTATATTTTAATAATACCCAAATAGCCACCAACGCATCATGCCAACGTATTTTTTTTCCTTCTTTTTTGTTTCGAGGATAATACGATATAGGAATTTCGGTAATTTTTAATCCACGCAATGCCGTTAGCGCCGTGACTTCGGGACAAAATTCAAAACGACGGCACTGCAACGGTAAACTTTTAATAAAACCGGTTTGAAACATTTTATAACAAGTTGGTTCGTCTGTTAATTTTTGTCCATATAAAATATTGGCCACGACCGTAAGTACACAGCCACCAAAATAATACAACAAACCGGAATACTGAATGTTGTCTTTTTTAAGACGGCGCGAGCCGTACAACACCATTAAATTTTCGGCAACCATCTTACTTGCCATAATTTTTAAATCACTTGGATCATATTCCAAATCAGCATCCTGAATAACCACATAATCGCCGGTTGCCACTTTTAATCCTGTTCGAATAGCAGACCCTTTGCCTTGATTTTCATTATGAAAAATACTAAGGTATTTTCTAGGCACACTCGGAAGTGAAAACTCATTTTCACTTCTCTCATTTTGCCCAAAAATAATTTTATAATTCCCAGCTAAATTATTTATAATTTCACGCGTTCCATCGGTAGAAAAATCATCGATAATTACTACTTCTTTTTGGATATTACCAAAATCTACTTCATCTACTTTTCTAAGTATTTCGAGAATATTATTCTTTTCGTTGTAAACTGGAATAATTATAGAGAGTTTCATGTTAAATCAGCTTCATTTTTCTCTTTATCTCCTATACTTTCCAAAAGAGAAAAAAATAATTGGCATGAATAGAAATTGATCAAGCTTTACTTTAAAAGTATATTATACACTTATACAAAAGTCAACTACAACAAATTTGATTTTTTCTTCATTTTCCATATTAACCAATAAAGCCAAAAGTAGTACACATACTGCTGACAAACCAAATTTAAACCAGCCCAGCTAGTCCATAACCCATTTTTTAACTGAGCTAAAAAAGTCTTAAGCGGATAAAACATTAAATAAAAAATAGGATGTTTTCTAACTTTAGTCGCATAATCAACCCATTTATCGGGCGTGGTGTTAAAACATTCATACGTAACTAATTCCGGAAAAAAATATTTAGCATGAATAGGAACCCAATTTTTTGCTTTTCTCATAACCTCTTTCCAAGAGGTGTTATTATATTTTGGTCGGTGGTGCAGAACTATTTCAGCTTTTTTAAATCCACCATCCACATAACCTACCTCATGCGGCACTCCGATATAGTGATAATTTTTTCTTCTAAAAAAACAAGACTTTTGCAAACCCTTAAAAGAGATGGTTTGTTTACCATCCCAGAACTCCCAATTAAATGTATAACCATTAACTGCTTCGGACGAAGCGAGTAACCGACGGATCTTATCATGATCGGCAAGATCAAAAAATTCATCCGCGTCAAAGCGCAACAACCATTCACATTGCGCTTGCTGATAAGCAAAAACTAAATGCGCTTCCATTATACCCGCATGCTCACGGATAAAAATATTATCCGTATATTCTTTAGCTATTTCTAATGTTTTATCGGCACACTCACCATCATGCACAATAATAATTTCGTCAACCAAATCCTTAATGCTATCTAGGCATTGTCTAATAACTTTTTCTTCATTATAAACTACCAGACAAGCGGAAATTGTTT
>CAZQLV010000067.1:0-5285 GCA_964594385.1 uncultured Gammaproteobacteria bacterium
AAGGCTTATATTTTGACACCAGATAAGCTAGCCAATAAAGAAGAGAAATTTTCTGAAATCAGGAAGCGGTAAGGAGGGAAGGGAAGACATATTGTTATCAAGTAGCATTTCGCATAAAACATGAATACATTCTGGACCAAAATAAAATTAGTCTGGACGGACAAGACTTTGAGAAAGAGAGTTCTCTTCGTGCTTTTCTCGCTTATTATATTCCGGTTACTCGCCAACATCCCTATTCCTGGAGTAGACAATTTGCAGCTCTCTAGATTTCTTTCCAACAATCAATTCTTTGGCATTTTAAATATATTCGGTTGTCGGCGCACTGGGCTCTGATTGAAAAAGCCAGAGGAGTCTACGATTGGCAAGAACTAGATTGGCTCATGAATGAAAGCGCCAAACGAGGTGTAAAAGTAATGCTGGCCGTCGGACACAAAACCCCGCGCTGGCCCGAATGTCATGCCCCAAAATGGATTAACTATTCGCAAGAATCAGCGCATCAGCCTGATTTGAATAATTTTATTCAAGCGGTCATAGAGAGATACAAAAATCATCCGGCTTTAGAAATTTGGCAAGTGGAGAACGAGCCGTTTTTGCGGTTTGGCGATTGCGAACCGATGCTTGAGCCGGATTTAAAAACGGAAATTGCTTTTGTTAAACAATTAGATCCGACTCACCCGGTAATTATTACCGATAGCGGTGAATTAAGCACTTGGCGTCACACTGCCAACCTCACCGATCTATTTGGCACAACTATGTATAGAGTGGTCTGGAGCAAAAGCATTGGTTATTTGAAGTACGATTGGTTTTTACCCGCATTTGTCTATAAAGCCAAATTATGGTTGAATGGTCGTGATATAAATACCGCCTATATTACCGAACTGCAAGCTGAGCCGTGGATACCGGATATGTCTCTAACCAGCACGCCGCTCACCGAACAATTCAAATCCATGAGCTTGGCGCAGTTGCAAAAAAACATTAGTTTTGCCGATAAAACCGGTATGCCGCGCGCCTATTTGTGGGGAGCGGAATGGTGGTATTGGCTGGAAACAAAAGGTGAACACCGATTCTCCGATTATATCCAAACATTAAAGAAAGAATAATTGTATATTTATGCTAGACAAAAAATATTTCAGCGAAGTCCGAGAGGAATTATTAAGTTATGCCGCCAAACGCCGCGGAATAATAAAAGACGCGGGCGACGCTCAACATTTGGCCAAAAAAGCTATTTTTGCGATGCAGCGGGATGGAAGAGAGGATGCGACGAATTGTTTGCTGCAGGCCGAAAAAATATTGTTAGATCTAAATGAAAAAAATAAAAAAGATCCGGGAATTTTTGAAGAAGGATCGTACAAGGCTGCCTTGGAAGAATATATTGAAGCCTATCTTTTTCATCAGTATTTGCAAAAAAAATCTATCGGTAAGTTATCTAAGATCAAGGTTGATCCGGATATTTTTGTTAGTGGCCTGTGCGATGTGCCGGGCGAATTATTGCGCTACGCGATTAAATCAGCCACGGAAAGAAATTATGAAGAAGTAAAAAAATGTCGACAGGCAGCCGATGCAATTATTGGCGAACTCGTAGATATGAATTTAACCGGCTATAATCGCCAAAAATTTGATCAAGCAAAACAGGCTCTAAATAAATTAGAGCAGGTATTATACGAAGTTAGTTTGAGAAATTAATGTAGTGTATGTTCAAAAAATTTATTCATTTGTTTCTGGCCTGGTCTGCCTATTGGTGGTACGGGCGTCCGGCGCGCAAATTAATTGTGGTCGGTGTTACCGGCACCAAAGGCAAAACAACCACTTGTCGCTTGATTGCCTCGGTGCTAGAAGCCGGTGGCCACAAAGTTGGCTTGCTGAGCACGGTAGAATTTCAGATTGGCGAAAAACGCTGGCTCAATGATAAAAAAATGACGATGTTGGGGCGCGGTCAGAATCAGAGCATGCTCAAGCAGATGGTCAAGGCCGGCTGTAAGTATGTAGTCGTAGAGACATCTTCATGGGGTATTGTTCAGTACCGCCATTATGGTTTGCTTTATGATATCGTAGTATTTACTAATCTGGGCACCGAACACAATGAGCAACATGGTGGATTTGAAAATTTAAAAAGAGATAAAGGCAAAATTTTTGCGCAGCTCATGAATACAAAAAATAAAATATTGGGAGAACAAAAAATACCGAAAATTATTATAGCTAATACCGATGATCAGCATGCCGATTATTTTCTGCAATTTCCGGCCGACCAAAAATTTAGTTTTGGTTTAAACACCGCTCTTAATTCCAAACCGGAAATTACAGCCGTAACCGGTAAGATTATTTCTTCCGATGAGCAGGGGACTGATTTTGAAGCCGATAATTATAAATATAAATTAAATATATTAGGAGAGTTTAACGTGTATAACGCCTTGGCTGCTATTGCCGTGGGGCAATCACAACACATTTCTCAAGAAAATATTGCCAAAGGGTTAAGCAGTGTAAAGTTGGTAGCTGGTCGGATGGAAATGATAGATGTTGGGCAAGACTTTAAGGTGATTGTAGACTACGCGCACGAGCCGATGAGTTTGGTGGAGCTATTCCAGAGTCTGCGTCATTTGGTGGGCGCTAACCAAAAAATAATTTCGGTTGTAGGGTCAGATGGCGGCGGCCGAGATAAAGGAAAAAGGGAAAAAATGGGAGAGATAGCCGGCAAACTTTGTGATTATGTGGTGATTACCGACGTGAATTGTTATGATGAAAATCCGAAAGAAATTGCCGAAATGTTGGCTGCCGGCGCGCGGCAGGCAGGCAAAAAAAATAATCTTGATTTATTTGTAGAAATAGATCGTCGTGAGGCTATTAAGAAAGCGATTAGTTTGGCGACGGCGGGCGATGTGGTGGCGATTACCGCCAAAGGCACCGAACCGTATATTGGTGTTTATGGCGGAGTTAAAATTCCCTGGGATGATAGAAAAGTCGCTAAAGAAATCCTAAAAGAATTATTGTCACAAGGATCCACTACTTACGGAAGCAGTGATTCCATGGGGTGGCAGGGGTAGTAATAAGATAACATGTATGTCTATTTCTAAAAAAATAAATCTCAAAGACGACGAAAAAATTATCAACATTGTCCGGCCCTATATCCTGTCTTATGTTTGGAGGTATTGTTTGGGCGCGGTAATTTTGTTGGTCACATCATTTTTCATGTTCAAATTATTTTTTTATGGTTGGTGGGGTTACGCAATTTATTGTTTAGGCATGCTGGTTGGTTGTTATTTTATTTTTCACACTTGGTTTATTAGTCGTAATAATATTTTAATTTTAACCAATGTCCGGGCTGTGGATGTGCATCGGTTGGGCTGGTTTGACGAAATAATCTCCTCGGTTAGTTATTTAGATATCAAAGATATCGCCATTAGAAAAAAAGGTATTTGGCAAAGCTTGTTTAATTTTGGCGGTTTGTCTATTGCAACAAAAGATGAACGTTTTTTATTAGAGATTTTGAATATTTATAATCCGGCTGAGGCGCAAATTTTACTTGCCGATTTGGGGCAGCAGTATAAGCAGGATATTAGATCAGCCAACAGCCAAATAATTTTAAATAATTTTATTAAAATTATCCCCAGTTTACCCGATGGAGATTTGCAAGAAGTTAAACGGTTGATAGAAGAACAGTTTGGCTCGGGTATGGTATAATAGTACAAGTTGAAAATTATAATATTATGCCCTCCATACAAAATGGCAAAAAGAAAAACTTTTTTGGTTCCCCGGTTTTTGTTTTGCTTATGGTTGTGGTGGCAGTGGTAGTCGTTTTCGCCTATGGGCGCGCCTATTACCAGGATTATTTAGTCCGTCAACAAATAGAAAATTTGCAAGATCAAGCCCAAAAGATGGAAGCAAAAAAAATGGAACTCTTAGGGATTCTTAAATATGTCAAATCCGATAGTTTCGCCGAAGAAAAAGCGCGCACGGAGTTAAATATGGTGAAACCTGGGGAGCAAGTAGTGATAGTGCCACAAGCTGTTTCCACAGACAATGGACAAGAGTCAAGCGCTGTGGTAGAATGGAACAATATCTCTAATTATAAAAAATGGTTTAGGTATTTTTTTAATTAATTTAAGTAATTTATTATTAAATTATATGGAAGAAGGAAAAATAGAGGTGCAAGGAGAAAATAAATCAGTTGTAACTAAATCAGGGTCAATGCGGCTTTTTATTATTTTAGGAGTTGTGGCAGTGGTTGTGGCAGGCGCGGTAGGCCTAACTGTGTACAGAGCTTACGCTCAATCTGCTTCCGATAAATTAACACTGGAAGTAGCTAAGCTGGTTAATTTGCCGGCCGCAAAAGTTGGTTCCGACAAGATTTCTTATGTGGATTATATTAGCGACTTGCAAGCTATCCGAATTATGCGGGATTATGATAAAGCACAACGAGCTAGTGGTGCCAATATGGATACTAGCCCCGGTGCGGATTTGACAGATCAACAAATGACAGATCAGGTTTTGTGGAGATTGGTGAATAATTTATTAGTTGAAAAGGAAGCGCAAAAGTATGGCATCAAAATTGAAGATGCCGATGTGAAAAATTTAAAAAATCAAATGCTAAGCCAGTTTAAGGATGCTTCCGCGTTGGATCAAGAGTTAATGAAAAGATATGGGTGGACCATGAGTGATTATGAACAAAAAGTTATCAGACCTTTTATTTTGCAGAGCAAATTGACTAAACAAATTGCCGAAGATCCTAAAACAAAAGAACCGCTCAAAGCTCAAGCCCAACAAATTTTGGATCAAGTTCTTAAGGGCGCCGATTTTGCGGCCCTAGCCAAAAAATATAACGGAGATAGCACTGCGAATACCGGCGGAGATGTAGGTTGGTTCTCCAAAGGGCAGATGGTGCCGGAATTTGAGCAAGCCGCTTTTTCTTTAAAGAAGGGCGAAATCTATCCTACATTAGTTGAAAGTCAATATGGATACCATATCATCAGGTTAGATGATCGCAAGACAGATAAGGTAAAAGATGCCGCTGGAAAAATGCAAAACCTAGAACAGGTGCGCGCCAGTCAAATCCTTTTCCGCTTCCCAGATTTAATGACTAAACTTGAACAAGAAGTAAAAGATAATCAGCCGCATTTATATATAAAAGTCCATAATCCTTTTACAGATCTCAATGCGCCATCTACTCCGACTGCTCAATAAAAAATATAACTTAATCTAAGCAAGGGCTCTCCATTGAAACCGGAGAGCCTTTCGCAATGCGGGATTAGTACATCGGTAGTATGTATCCTTCCCAAGGATAAGAGGCCGGT
>CAZQLV010000068.1:0-5178 GCA_964594385.1 uncultured Gammaproteobacteria bacterium
AAATACGATTTAAATTATAAAGGCCGAGGTAAAAACCTCGGCCTTGTAGTGTTGGCGACTACTTTTGTTGGGTGTTTGGTCGCTAACGATATTTGAGTTTTTTGGATTCCTCCTTATAACCATCATAGCAGGCTGCGTCGCAACATCGAATAACAACTTCATCGCTCCTATTGCGGACAACATAGTGCCGCTGTCCTGGCTTGATTACCCCATCGCCACCATTTGGACCGTGGCAGGGGAAAAGAACATAAGGTACTTTTGCTTGATTCAAGATCTTGTTCAAGCTACAGCGCTTTGGCTTTGGCGCATCCAGCACCTCAAAAGCCGCCTTTAGCGGGTGGTTTGTTCCGGGCACGGCCTCACTCCTTGTTGTTGGGAGCTTCCGGGTTGGGCGAAGGTGGCTCCTTGCACATGAAGTAGCCTCCTTGCGCCCTACGGAGCAACTCATCCACGTTCATGTTGAGCGTTTCGATCTTTTTGCTTTGTGCCAATGTTGTTCTGTAGTGATCTTCAGAAATTATCGTGTTTGCTACCACCATTCCAAGTATTGCCCCCAATGCAATATTCTTGAAAACGTTTACCTTGTTCATTGACAGATCCTCCTCCCAGCCTCTCAACCCCCAATGGTCAAGAGCTAGCCAATAGCCAGATTTTTATCCAAACATTGGCTAATTAACAGTTAATAGTATTGCAAAATATGATCCTTGTCAATAGTTGACTTAAATGGCATAAACAATATATAATTAAGGCCAAAGAAGGTATTTTTTGTTTACTAATTTTTTGCTATTATTATAGAGTAATATGAGTACAGATAATGACAAAATGGATAAAATAATTTCTCTAGCCAAAAGGCGCGGTTTTGTGTTTCCGGCAGCCGAAATTTATGGCGGTTTATCTTCTACCTATGACTACGGCCCGCTTGGCGTAGAGTTTAAAAACAACCTCAAAAAAGCCTGGTGGAAAGCAATGGTGCAAAAACGCAACGATATTGTTGGGCTTGATTCTTCCATTCTTACCCCAAAAATAGTCTGGGAAGCCAGCGGCCATTTGCAAAGTTTTCATGATCCTTTGGTAGAGTGCAAATCTTGTCATCATCGTTTTAGAGCCGATCATTTGCTAGAGGCCAAACAGGCCGAACCAGGCTACATGAAAGAAAAACCCATAGAAATTGCCGATATTCCTTGCCCAGATTGTGGGGGTGCTCTTAGCGAACCGAAAAATTTTAATTTACTCATGAAAACGGAATTAGGTTCAGTGGAAGGTCAAAAAGAGGACGCCTATCTGCGTGGTGAAACTTGCCAAGGAATATATTTAGATTATTTAAGCGCTAAAGAATCAATGCGCCAAAAAATACCATTCGGTATTGCCCAGATAGGCAAGGCTTTTAGAAACGAAATCACTACCAAAAATTTTATTTTCCGCATGCGTGAATTTGAACAAATGGAAATGCAATTTTTTGTCAATCCTAAAGATGCCGAAAATACTTTTAATTATTGGCGCGAACAAAGATTTAATTGGTATAAACAATTGGGGATGAAAGAAGAAAATTTGCGTTGGCGTCAGCATGCAGCCGACGAGCGCGCCCATTATGCCAAGGATGCCTGGGATATAGAATACAACACTCCTTTTGCCGGCTGGAAAGAAATGGCTGGTGTGCACAATCGCGGTGATTGGGATTTGTCTCGCCATGGTAAATATTCCAATGTAGATATGACTTACACAGACCAGCAAACTAATGAAAAATATATTCCATATATTGTAGAGACTTCCGATGGCGCCGATCGCGCAGCTCTAATGTTCCTAATTGATGCTTATACCGAAGTGGAAACACGCAGCGGCGAAGAAGACGGCAAACATGAAACAGAAGTCGTTTTAAAATTGCATAAAGATTTAGCGCCGATAAAAGTTGCTATTTTGCCATTATCTAAAAAAGAACCATTGCAACAGCTGGCCAAAGAAGTGCAAAGCAAAATTTGGGGAGAATTTATGACTCAATACGACGAAACCCAAAGTATCGGCAAACGCTATCGTCGCCAAGACGAAATCGGCACGCCATATTGTGTGACAGTTGACTTTGAATCTTTGGAAGATAAAAAAGTAACCGTGCGAGACAGAGATACAATGCAACAAGAAAGAATTAATATTGAGGAATTAAAAGATTATTTATGTACAAAATTTCAAAATTAAAAAATGGCATCACGCTTATCAAAGCGCCGGTAAAAGGCACCAAGGCTCTAACTATCATGACCATGTTTCCGGTCGGTTCGCGTTATGAAATAAAACGCATGTCTGGCTGTTCGCATTTTGTGGAACATATGATGTTTAAGGGTACCAAAAAACGCCCGACACATTTGGAAATCTCTCGTGAACTAGACGCGTTTGGCGCTGAGTACAATGCCTTTACTTCCAAAGATTATACCGGTTATTACATCAAAACCGGTGAAGTAAATATGGACAAAGCTTTTGATTGGTTGGCCGATATAGTTTTTAATTCCAAATTTGAAGCCGAAGAAGTAGAAAAAGAAAAAGGCGTAATCGTGGAAGAAGTACGCATGTACGAAGACAATCCCTTGATGGCCGTAGAAAACTTATCCGAAAGAATAATGTTTGGCGACAGTCATCCGCTCGGTTGGGATGTGGGTGGCACGCCGGAAACTGTGCGCGGAGTAAGCCGAGACGATTTGTGGAAGTATTACAAAGATTATTATTTCCCCGGCAATATGGTGCTGGTGGTAGCCGGCAATGTGAATGAAAAAAAATTAAATAAATCATTAAAACATTTTTTGGTAGCGAGTGGCACAGGTGAAAAAGGTCTTAAGGATAAATTTGAGAAATTTGTATGGAGTAACAAGCTATTACCCTTGGCAGATAGAGTAGCCGTATCGGAAAGAAAAATAGACCAAGCGCAAGTAATAATTAATTTCCCCGGATTAAATTATAACGATAAAGATAGATACGCGCTTTCAGTTCTGCTCAATATTTTGGGCGGCAGCATGAGTTCTCGGTTATTTGTGGAAGTACGTGAAAAACGAGGGTTAGCCTATATGGTTCGGGCTGATAGCGGTTCATTTAGAGATGTTGGCACAGCTAGTGTTCAGGCCGGACTTGACCCATCTCGCTTAGGGGATGCATTTAAAGTTATAAAAAGTGAACTGGAAAAAATACAAAAAGAAACTATTTCTCCAAAAGAATTATTAGATGCAAAAAATAATCTTGCCGGCCGCACCGAATTATCTATGGAAGATTCTAGCGCCCAGGCTCAATGGTTTGCCAGACAGTTTTTGTTCTCCGATAAGATAAAAACCTACGAAGAAGTGACTAAAAAAATTAAAGCTGTCACAGTTGCAGATGTAAAAAGGCTAGCAAACAAGATTTTTGATTTTAATCAAATGAGAGTAGCGGTAATCGGTCCGATGAGTAAAGAAAAAGTTTTAGATTTATTAAAATAAGCCTAAGCTTATGAATGGTGCAAAATACCTCTTTGCCAACTGGAAAATGTATTTGGATTATGAGCACAGCCTTAATTTGGCTTCTGCTTTGGCTGGGGAAGAAAAAAATATACCAGAAAATATAAAAATGGTGGTTTTTCCTAATGCTTTATCTTTGCATGCGGTAAATAGAGTTTTGCAGGATTCATCTATCAGCGTTGGCGCGCAGAATTTTTATTGGGTAGAAAAAGGCGGTTATACCGGAGAAATTTCTGCTCATATGTATAAAGCCGCCGGCGCCGAATATGTGTTAATCGGTCATTCCGAAAGACGCCATTTATTTCATGAAACCAATCATGAAGTGCGGCAAAAAGTAGAAGCCGCTTTGGCGGTTGGCCTGACCCCCGTAATATGTGTGGGCGAAACTCAGAAAGAAAGAGATGAAAATAAAACCGAAGAGGTAATAGAGACGCAACTACGATCTGCCTTTCATGCTATTGTTTGGCCAAAAAACATAGAATTGATAGTCGCTTATGAACCGGTTTGGGCTGTGGGCACCGGTATTGCTTGTGACCCAATTGAGGCCGAACGCATGCATAATTTTATAAAAAAAGAAGTTATAGCCCTAACTGGTGTCACGCCTGTACTGCTATATGGTGGCAGCGTGCAGCCGGAAAATGCGAATAAATATTTGAATAATCCGGATATAGATGGGGTGTTGGTGGGCGGTGCTTCGGCAAATTTGGCAAGCTGGTTGGGGATTCTAAACTCTATTTAATAGATTTATGTTGACTGCGTTTTTTGTATTGCTAGTAGTTGCTTCCCTAGGGGCAGTCATATTTGTGGTTATCCATAAATTTCCGCAGCTAGCTAATTTAGATATAAAAAATTTACAAGAAGAAAAGATTTATCAGAAGAAAAAACAAATTATCAATAAACGGATTGAAGAAAATACTAGTTTGCTTAAGAAAAAATTTATCGCCGCGTTAATACCGTTAAAAAAAATTTGGGGCAAATTACAATTGCAATTTAGAATTTATGTCGGGAAAATAGAAAGGCTGTTGCACCATGAAGAAACCTTAAAAATAAAAATAAAAAATGAAGCCACTCCTCCAGAAGATAGAGAAGAAAAATTAGCCCAATTAATTAGCGAAGGTGAGCAGGATTTAAATTCGGAAAATTATGATCAAGCCGAAGAAAGATTTATTGCGGCTATTAAAAATAATCCCAAATCTGTCAGCGCTTACCGCGGTTTGGCGGATACATATCTCGCCAAAAATTCTATAGAAGAAGCCAGGCAAACATATCAATTTTTAATTAAAATGGAACCTGATGACGATAGTGTGCTAGTAAAGTTGGCCGAAATTGCCGAAGGGCAAGGGGATCTGGAAGAAGCAATTGAGTATTACCAGCAGGCCGTTCTGGTTAATGATTCGTTTTCACCTCGTTTTTTTCACTTGGCAGAGTTACTCCTCAAGGTGGGCCAGCCGCAAGTCGCCAAAGAAGCAATATTGCAAGCTGTGGAGCTTGAGCCGCAAAATCCAAAATACCTTGACTTCTTAATAGAAATTGCTATAATATGCGGCGATAAGGCTCTAGCTATTAAGGCTTACGGTGAGTTACGTTTGGTAAATCCGGAAAATCAAAAATTGCATAATCTAAAAGATAGAATTTATAAGATTGGAATATAGAATTGCCGTCTTAGCTCAGCTGGTAGAGCAACAGTTTTGTAAACTGTGGGTCCGGGGTT